>JADGFH010000802.1 GCA_016743925.1 Labilibaculum sp. | reverse complement strand
ATAAAAATAATTGTATTTTCATATAAGCCGTTTCGTTCTACACGAAACGGCTTTTTTTATTTAAAGTGGATGATTGATAATAGTAGTTTTGATAAGTATGCAGGCGAATACGATTCATGGTTTTTCGATAATACCAATTTGTTGACTTCTGAGGTTAACTTAGTTGCACATTTTTTAAAGAATCCAGGAAAAGTTTTGTCAGTTGGATGTGGCAGTGGTTTATTTGAGTCGATATTAGAAAGAGATTTTAAAATTGAGATTAAAGCTGGAATTGAACCATCGATTGGAATGGCTGAAATTGCTCGGAAACGAGGAATGAATGTAGAGGTGACTACAGCAGAAGAAGCCAATTTCGGTATTGAAGAACATGATACTGTCCTTTTTAATGGTACGCCAAGTTATATTTCAGATTTGAAAAGTGTTGTGTTTAAGGCTTTTGAATCGATAAAAAAAGGGGGTAGAATCGTTATGATTGATGTACCCAAAGAAAGCTCGTATGCAACAATGTATAATTTAGCAAAAGCTTTGGATACTTGGCAGCATCCTTTGTTAGAAGGTGTAAGTCCAAGAGATCCTTACCCGATAGAATTAGTTAGAGTTGCCAATTGGCGAACAACAGAGGAGAAGATTAGATTCTTGGAAGAGGCAGGATTTAAAGATTTTGAATTCGCTCAAACTTTAACAAAACATCCAATTTATTCAAATACTGAAGTTGAACAGCCTATTGAAGGTTACGATTGTGGCGATTATGTAGCAATATGTGCAATAAAAAAATAAACGATGATAAATACCAAGTTACTATTTGAAGAGTTAAGTCAGGTTCGTGAAAAATCACCATTAGTTCATAATATTACGAACTATGTGGTGATGAATAATACCGCCAATGCACTGTTGTCTATAGGTGCATCGCCAGTAATGGCACATGCAATTAACGAAGTCGAAGATATGGTAAGCATAGCATCAGCTCTAGTGATAAATATGGGTACACTAAGCGATGAGTGGGTTGAAGCAATGATTATAGCCGGGAAGAAAGCTACTGAAAAGGGTATTCCTATTGTGTTCGACCCAGTTGGAGTTGGTGCAACACAATACAGAACACAAACGGCTCAAAAAATTATTAATGAATGCAAGCCCAATGTAATTAGGGGTAATGCTTCGGAGATTTTGGCTTTAAGTAATGCCAATATTTCTACCAAAGGGGTTGATAGTACTGTTTCATCGAATGTGGCGTTTGATTCGGCCAGAGAATTAGCTAAATTAACAAAAGCAGTTGTTGTAATTAGTGGAGAAACCGATTACCTAACCGATGGTGAAAGAGACGTCAATATCAAAAATGGAAATCCTATGATGACAAAGGTTACCGGTATGGGATGTACGGCTACCGCTATCATTGGAGCTTTTGTTGGCTTAGGCAAGGACCTATTTATATCGACTGCATGTGCAATGGCTGTTATGGGAATTTCAGGAGAAATTGCGGCACAAAAATCAGTTGGTCCAGGATCTTTGCAAATGAACTTTTTAGATACCCTTTACAAACTTAGCGAGGCAGAAATAGCTAACACATTTAGAGATGAGTAAGACTTGGTGTGATATAGCATGGGATGAGGCTGCTCCCTACATCGACAAAATTAAAGATTTATCTTTTATTAAAGAGTTAATGGCGGGAACGCTTAAGCAGGCGCAATTTATTCATTATATAGAGCAGGATTCTATTTACTTGGGCGAATATGGAAAAGTATTGGCTGGGATTGGAGCTAAGTTAGCTGATGGTGGGCATCGCAGTTCATTTTTAAAATTTGCGAGTGATACCGTTTTTGTAGAGCAAGAGTTGCATAAAAGTTTTAGTGATGACCTTCGAAACAATCAGGATTCAGTAGCAACTCCTACATGTTTATTATACACTTCGTTTTTAAACAAGCAACTAGCTATGGAACCCATTGAAGTTTCGGTAGCGGCTGCATTACCTTGCTTTGTGATCTATAAAAAAATAGGTGATTATATCCTGCAAAATCAGTCAAACAAATCTAATCCTTATCAAAAATGGATAAACACATATGGCGGTGAAGATTTTGCTGAGGCTGTGCAGCAAGCTGAAAGTATAACAAATGAGCTTGCCGAAGGTGCTACTCCGGAAATTCGTCAAAAAATGACAGAAGCATATATAAGCACCACTAAAATGGAGTGGATGTTTTGGTATAGTGCCTACGAATTGGAAAAATGGCCATTGTAAATAATTATTAATGCAAGTCAATTTTAATAAGATGAAAAATTTTGACATAAGCCTATACTTAGTGACCGATCTGGAATTATCCAAAGATCGTTCGCTTGAATATATTGTAGAAGAAGCTGCTAAAGGTGGTGTTACCCTTGTTCAATTACGGGAGAAAAACATTTCAACACGAGAATTTTATGAATTGGCCAAATCCCTTATGGCAATTTTAAAACCCTTGAATATTCCATTAATAATAAACGACCGCATAGATATTGCTTTGGCAGTAGATGCTGATGGTTTGCATATTGGTCAGAGTGATTTGCCCTATGCTGTTGCGCGCAGATTAATGGGTTACGAAAAAATTATAGGATTATCTGTTGAAAATATTCAGCAAGCGCGCGATGCAAATAATTTGGATGTAGATTATATTGGATTGTCTCCTGTGTTTTCAACAAATACAAAATTGGATATAAACACTCCTCTTGAGTTAGCAGGAATTAAGGAAATTGCCAGTTTCACGAAACACAAAACGGTGGCAATAGGAGGTATTAACAGTTCGAATGCAGAAAGTATAATTGCCAGTGGAGCAGATGGCATTGCTGTAGTTTCGGCAATTGTATCGCACGAAAATCCAAAGCAAGCAGCATTACATCTTAAATCTCTTGTTACTAACGCAAAATAGTTATTATAGATTTGGCAGCTATAGCTG
>JADGFH010000801.1 GCA_016743925.1 Labilibaculum sp. | reverse complement strand
CTTAAAGCTTATCTTAAGAGCTTTTAGAAGTTGAGTTTGAGTAATTATTATAGTTATTAACAGGTAAATAGCCAGTGACACAAAGTTTTGAACATACCCCTGTTTAATCAGGAATGTTCTGTTTATACAATCCCAATCGCTATAGCAAAAGAAGTACATCCCAGCGAAAATTAGAATTGTCCACATTGAAATGATCAACGATTGAACGGGGTTAGTCCCATATTCCGAAAAATATTTTAGAAATTGGTTGAACCGCCAATTGAACCATTTATTAACACTTGGATCTTGTTGGTATAAATGGAGATACCTTCTGGTTTCCATATCTTTCATTTGTTTATAACAAGCGTTAGCCGATTCGATATCGCCCTGAGTTCGGTACATTGAAAAAAACTTTCGATAGGTGCTGTTAAGTTTATTAAAAAGGTTAACATTCGAAATTAGGCTATCTGATTTATTGGTATAGGGTGCTTGTGCATAATTCCTATAGTATCCAAGACCCACCGAATCTAATTGACTCCAATTAAAAGACGTATTGTCTTTTGGAAAATTAAATTTACGAGTTCCAAACGGCAGCTTAAAATCACATTGTTCAACTGTGAAATTTTCCTTTACTGAGCAATTAGAAAAGTTTATAATACTATTGGAAAAATCCATCCCTCCAAAGCTGATAATATCATATTTTCCACCGCCAAAAGATAGTATTGGCATTACTTCGGTAGGCAATATCTTGCAATAACTCAAATAAAATTTATTTATCTTTTTTTCATTCTGCATAATCCTAAATAAATACTGCGAACTATGATTTTCTTTTTCATCTCCGAAACGAGTATAACTTTTAACAAGCTTATGGTCGGTGTAGAAGGAACAATTTCTGAACGCCAACAAGCTAACTTGCAATTCATTAACAATAGTTCTTTGCAATATTGAACTATGCCAAAATTCTAAAGTTCCCAAATCAGAATGAAGAAAGTCCAGCCCTTGCTTAAAGGTGCAATTATAAAAAATAAGTTGGGCAGCTCCCTCACACTCAGAAAAAGTGATATTATTCTGAAAATTTATATTTCGAACTTGACTGGTTTTGTTATCTGGTAATTTGCAATTTTTAATTACAATTTGAGGAAATATAGTTTTTTCACTTTTTTTATCCTGATCTGTTGGATTAATGTATCTGTCTTGCCAGCAAGAATACAGAGAATCTTTACGATAATCGTAATGAATTTCTGTGTCTTTTAATTCATATCGCTGATCTTTACAATTTTCCATTTCCCCAATCCATTCAGTTATGGATATTTTTCTTTTGTACTTGTTTTGAGAAAACAAATGAGAGCTAAGGGCGACATTACATAACAGAATTACGAAGAGAATTTTTATTGCCTTACTTATTGCATTCATATTATTCATTTTGTTGTTTGTAAAGATCTTGCAAAGTTGATTGGGATATTAAAAGCAATTGCCCAATTAACCAACCATGTGGAGCTTACGGAACGAAGTGAGTAATGCACTAAATAAGCAAACCGAACAAATTTACATATTATTTTATTATGGAATGCTTGTGTTGTTAAATTAAGAAAGCATTTAAATAGGGAAGGAGAGTAGTCTTATTTGGCTTGCTGGCCTCGATAGCTATCGGGATTAAATTGCACATCAGCGCCCATTAAATTTAATTTTTGTTAACTGCTTGCTGTCATATTTTTTCTTTGTTTCCCATATCATCTACTTTGAACCTGTTGTCCAATTCAATTAATAATCCTTTCGATCTATTGATATCCGTGTCTTTATGTGGAAAATGAACATCAACATTAATTAGGGAGTTGTCATATTCTTGTTCAATATCATTTGTAGTAGAATGACCAATAACTAATAAGGAAACATTAAAATAGTGCTTTGCATTTTTGATTACGCTAGGTGTTTGTGCATCGCTATAAGTTGCAAGTCCTCGATACCATAAAGGACCAGTTTTACTATGTACTTTTTTACTTATAGAATCGGTGAATGTATCCGTACCAATGCCATTTCTTACAATCTGATTTATTTCTTCGATCGATAATTTTAGATTGAGTAATTCCTGACTTATGCCTCCATGAACAAATAGAATATCGCCTATTTTTTCAATTGTGTTTTTAGTTCGAAGCCATCTTCCCATCTCGCTATTGATTCCATAAAAATCGGTTGAATAATCTAAATCTAGTTTGCTTGCTAAATTTGTATACTTAGATCTTACATGAGGATTATATCCATATAGATTATTTCGTTCGTGATTGCCTAAAATAAAATGTACACAACCATCATGATTAGAAGCTTGCTGTTCTAGTTTATAGATTAACCATAAGCATTGCGTTACATTAAGTCCTCTGTCTACAAAATCGCCTACAAGCACTAAATGCCCATTGCCAAAATTCCAATTGGAATTAGCATCAATTATTCCATTTGCTCTTAATAGTTTATGGAAAGCATACATATTACCTTCTATATCGGAAACCGTAAATATTTTGTTTGGCTTTGGATAAGTGGATTGGGGAATAGATAATGAATCCTTCAAATCAACTTTAAATGATATGGCAGTAGGCTCGTCGTAGTTGTATGCATTTACCGTAAATACCTTTCCAAATTCAAGTTTAGAGAATCGTTCATCCTGAATCTTGAAATCGCCTGATTTTTCTACTACGCTAATTAATCTTAAAGAATCTTTTTCGTAAAGGATATAAGCACCATCGGTAGAAATACCTTGTCGGTGTTCCAAAAAAGTAACGTGCTTTAACTTCTGATGTTCGCTAACAAAAAAACGCAGCCATATTGCGAACGATCCGATAATTGCGAGTAAGCTAATTCCTGTAATTTTTAAAATTCGTTTAAACATTTATTTTTGTTTTATAGAGTTACTCCTTGTTGTAGAACGTTTTGGATTCAATTAAAAACGGTAACC
>JADGFH010000800.1 GCA_016743925.1 Labilibaculum sp. | reverse complement strand
CCGGTTCGTGAATGTTTGTATCGATATCATCGTTTAGGGTTGGATCGCATGGCAGAACGTTTAACCGAATCGAGAGCGGAAATTGCTGAAAGTTTGCGTTTGTTGCAGAAAGCATATCGCGCTAAGCCAGGTTCTTTTATACTTCAAATCTTTTTCGACGCTAAAGCGGATGAATTGGTAAATATCTTTTCGGAATCATTTACAGATGAGAAAAAGAGGGTTTACAATATTTTGAGTGAAATAGATCCTGCTAATATTTCCAAATACAATAAAATTATAGGACAAAAGAAATAGTGTTTTAATAAATCTTTGTCTAATTACCATTTCATTTAAAAAGTTCTATGCTTCAATCCATTTCCATTCAGAATTATGCTTTAATCAATCAGCTTGATATTGATTTTTCAGATGGTTTTTCGGTTATTACCGGTGAAACAGGTTCGGGTAAGTCTATTTTATTAGGGGCCTTATCTTTAGTGCTTGGCCAAAGGGCAGAGGTAAACGTTTTAAAAGATAGAGAGAAGAAATGTATAATTGAAAGTTGTTTTTCGATATCAAGATATAAATTAGAGAGCTTTTTCGAGAAGAATGAATTGGATTACGAAGAGGAAACACTATTACGAAGAGAGATATTGCCGAATGGTAAAAGTAGAGCATTTGTAAACGATTCACCCGTAAGTGTAAAAACCCTTAAAGAATTGGGCTTTCGCCTGATTGATGTTCATAGCCAGAACCAAAACCTGGTAATTGGTAGTTTCGACTATCAAGTTGGGATTGTGGATACGTATGCAGCTAATGCTGAATTACTAAAAAAATATCAATACCAGTTCGATAAATTCCAATTGCTAAAAGATAATCTGCGAAAGCAGGAAGAAATAACCGCTAAAGAGAAGGCTGATTTGGATTATTTTCAGTTTCAGTTGGAGCAATTGCTTGATGCAAAATTGGTAGTTGGAGAACAGAAAGAAATGGAAACAGAGTTGGAGACACTAACTCATGCAGAGGAAATAAAATTCGGCCTATTTAAAGCGTATGAGAATCTCTCCGAGGGTGAATTTCCTATTGTTTCTCAATTAAAGGAGGCTCGCAATGCTATTGCACAAATTCAAAATGTATATGCTGATGCTGATTCTTTATATAAGCGTCTGGAAAGTTCTTATATTGAATTACAGGATTTGGCGCAAGAATTGGAGCAAGCAAATGAATCTATAGAATTGGATCCTTCTCGAATTGAGTTTCTAAATACGAAATTAGATGCAATTTATTCCTTGCAACAAAAACATCATGTTGATTCTGTTGAGGATTTGATTCGAATAAGAGAAGAATTGACGCAAAAGGTAGATAAGATTGTTTCCGGAGATGATTTCATTGAAGATTTGAAGAAGCAATTAGCTAAGCAAGAAGCTTTGCTTCAGAAGGCTTCTGAAAAGCTTACGAATAGTAGGAAAAAGGTAGTTGCGGCAATTGAAAAAACCATCGTAGCACAGTTGGTGCAATTGGGTATTCCCAATGCTAACTTTAAAGTCGACATGACTATTAGAGAAGATTTTCAGTATTTAGGTCGTGATTTGTTATGCTTCTTATTTAGTGCCAATAAAAATGGTCAGTTAGAAGAAGTTCAGAAGGTTGCATCAGGTGGTGAGTTGTCTCGTTTAATGTTGAGTATTAAATATTTAGTGTCGTCTTCTACAGCCTTGCCATCTATTGTTTTTGATGAAATAGATACTGGAGTTTCTGGTGAAATAGCCGATAAAATGGGCGCTATGATGAACCAAATGGCTGAAAATATTCAAGTAATAAGCATTACTCACCTGCCTCAAATAGCCGGCAAGGGAAAAAATCATTATAAGGTTTACAAAGCCGACGATGAGCTTGAAACCTACTCAAACATTGTACTTTTAGATAAACAAAGTCGTATAGAAGAGCTGGCCAAGATGCTAAGTGGAGCTGACCTTACACAAGCAGCTCTTGAAAATGCTAAAGTTTTATTGGACAGTTAATTACCCTTCTATTTTTCCGATTAGAGAATTTATTCAGTCTTAATTAAAGTTCTTATTTAGGATCATTCTTAATTTATTTGGCTATCTTTGAGGCTGAAAAAATAGAAAAATCGAATTATGTCGTATAATTTATTAAAAGGAAAAAAAGGAATTATTTTCGGGGCTTTGAATGAAATGTCTATTGCCTGGAAAGTTGCTGAATTAGCTGTTGCTGAAGGTGCAGAGATCGTATTAACGAATACTCCTGTTTCTATTCGTATGGGAACCATCGATGAATTGGCTAAAAAATGCAATGCACAGGTAATTCCTGCCGATGCAACTGATCCTAAAGATTTGGATAATTTATTTACCAAATCAATGGAAGCACTGGGCGGAAGAGTTGATTTCGTTTTGCATTCAATCGGTATGTCTCCTAATGTTCGTAAGGGACACGCTTACGATGAATTAAACTACGAATACCTTAAAAAGACATTGGATATATCTGCTACATCATTTCATAAGGTGTTACAGTCAGCTAAAAAACTAGATGCTATTAACGAATGGGGATCTGTAGTTGCGTTATCATATGCCGCAGCACAAAGAACCATGTATGAGTATAACGATATGGCTGATGCGAAAGCTATGTTAGAATCTATTGCACGTAGCTTTGGCTATATTTATGGTCGTGAGAAAAGAGTTCGTGTAAACACGATTTCTCAATCGCCAACAATGACAACTGCAGGTAGTGGTGTAAAAGGTTTTGATTCTCTAATCGATTTTTCTGAGCGTATGTCACCTTTGGGAAATGCTGATGCGGAAGAGTGTGCTAATTATTGTATTAGCTTATTCTCTGATCTTACTAGAAAAGTAACCATGCAGAATTTATTCCATGATGGAGGTTTCTCAAGTATGGGTATGAGCTACCGAGCTATGAGTCAGTATAGTAA
>JADGFH010000056.1 GCA_016743925.1 Labilibaculum sp. | reverse complement strand
GTTCCAATGAATACTAAAGAAGCAATTAAATGGATAAACAAAGCTAATATTAACAAAATAGATACGGTAAAAGCAAATGATTATCGTTTTATAAATGTGGCTGGAATTGGATTTGATGCTTTGGTTGCTCATGAATTTGCAAAAATGAAATCCAGAGGATTAGCCACCTATGCTAAAGCTGTTTTGAAGTGTTTCCGAATTTTCTCCAACCAAACATTTGTATTGAAAAATAAGGAGCTGGAAACAGTAGAAAAAGGTATGATGCTATGTTTTGCCAATTCATCTCAGTTTGGGAATGATGCTTACATTGCTCCTTCGGCAAAAATTGATGACGGAAAAATAAACATTTCGCTGGTAAGAAAACCAAAATGGTATCAGATTCCCGTATTAAGCTGGAAAGTATTTACTAAAAGATTGAATAGCTCTTCTTTGTTTACCGAAATCATTACCGATGAAATAAGAATCATTCAAGAATCAGATTTGGGGCATATAGATGGAGAGCCAATCTGTTTTGGAAAAGAAATTCACGTGAAAGTGGATCCTTTAAGTTTAAAAGTACTCTGTTAAAATAAAAAAAGAGCTCCTATTTGGAGCTCTTTAATTTTATAATAATTTCATTATTTGTTCTTCAATGTTTTCAGGAGTAATGTTTGGTTCAATACGCTGAACGACCTTACCGTCTCTGCCTACAATAAATTTTGTAAAATTCCATTTCACACCATCTCCTGCATAAATTTCAGGGAATTTTTCACTTAAAAATCCGTTGAATTTTTGCCCCGATGGTGAATCATCAAAACCGTTGAAAGCTTTTTCGGCAGTAAGCATTTTATAAAGTGGATGAGCATTGTCACCTCTAACCTCAATTTTTTCGAACATTGGAAAACTTACTCCGTAATTTTCCTGGCAAAAATCAGCTATCTCTTTCGATGAACCTGGCTCCTGTTCCAAAAACTGATTGCTTGGAAATCCCAATATCACCAAACCTTGATCTTTGTACTTTTTATACATCGCCTCTAAACCTTCGTATTGTGGAGTTAAACCACATTTACTTGCCGTATTAACGATTAAAACCAGTTTTCCTTTATATGCATCCAATGAAACTTCTTCTCCACTTAAAGAGTTTATTTTATAGCTGTAAATATTATTCGTAGCGCATTTCTTTTTAGAACAACACTCCTTTTTACATGCTTTCTTTGATTCTTTTTGTGCAATGGCTTGATTTGAAAACAAACCTGTTGCTAATAATATTACTAAGGCAACTTTTTTCATTGTAATATTTTTAATGTTAGTGTTTTAAATATTCAATTTTAAATCACGTCCATTTGTGTCGCGTACGATACAAATATATAGTATTATTTTGATTTGATACAAATAAAGATTGTTAAATATCAGTTAAGACATTCTTCGGATTACCTCTCTAGCAACCCATTCTGGAGTAATATCAATCATGCATTTTTGGTAAACAGCTTGGGAACATTTTCCTGAACCATCTTTCGTACAGGGGCGACATTTCATATCAACTCCTAAAGTTGTAATATGCTCACCAGTAGTAAAACCAAAGGCTGTTGGTCCCATTAAGGACAATCCTTTTACATTAAACTTATCGGCAGCATGTAAAAATCCTGTATCACCTGAAATCATCAAATTAGACTTTTGAGTAAGGTAACAGGATTCCAACAAGTTGGTTTTACCTGCTAAATTTAAGATTCGGTCTGGAGCTTCCTTTTCAATTTCCTTACAGAAGATATCGTCTGGCCCTGCTAATATCATGAAGTTATATTCGGGTAGTAAACTTACCAGTTTTTGCCATTGCGAAACCGGCCAACGTTTCATGATCCATGCTGCAGAAGGAACTAAAGTTACTACCTTAGCATGATCTCCTTTCAAATTCGTAAAAACCTGTTCATCCATCTTGGTCTTTAATTCTTCAGGGAAATACCAATTTGTATTTACTTTGGTATAATTATTTATTCCCCATTTCTCAAGTGGTTTACGAAAAGAAAGCATGCCTTTAAAAGGCATTGGAAAACGATCAAGTCTAAATTTAAATAACAGAATTCGTTTGATTCGATTCTTACTTCGCATTGTAAATTTTGCACCGATACCAAACCAACGTTTCCAACGAGGAACTAAAACTGTTTTTAGTACAATTGAACGAATATTACTATGGGCATCATATACGTAATCGAACTTTTCCTTCTTCAGCTCTTTTGCTTGCTTTAAAAGTCCTTTAAATCCAGCTCCTCTCTCAAATCCCCATACTTTATGGATGCGTTGATCCATTGCTAAAAAAGAAGACATGTCTTTTCTGGCTATCCAATGAATTTCGGCATCTGGATATTGGTTCAAGATACCATCTACAACAGTCATACATTGAATGATATCTCCAATGGAAGAAAAACGAATAATCAAGAATTTTTTTGGCATTTTATTAAATTTCAAAACAGGTAATTAATACAAAAACTGAATTAACCACAAAAGTAGAAAAATCAAATTATCTGCAAAAAAGAAACCCCGGAATTGCATCCGAGGTTCGAGAGATATAATAATTTAAATCTTTCTTCAATTAACTCTCTGCTAAAACAGAGATTACATTTTTCTTACATTCAACAACTCCTCCACTCACTTCAAAAAAGATGTCTTCTCCTTCTACAGGACGAAGTTTAATTACTCCTTTTTCGAGAGTAGAAACAATTGGAGCATGGTTTTTCAAAATTTCGAAAGAACCATTTTTACCAGGAAGTTGTACTAAAGTAACTTCTCCGGAATAAAGACTTTTTTCGGGTGTAACAATTTCCAAATGCATATATTCCAAGATTAAATACTTATTCTTCAGCTTCTGCTAATAATTTTTCTCCTTTTTCAATAGCTTCCTCAATTGTTCCAACCAGGTTAAATGCTGCTTCAGGATATTGATCTACTTCTCCATCCATAATCATGTTGAAACCTTTGATTGTATCTTCGATAGAAACCAAACATCCTTTTAGACCAGTAAACTGTTCTGCTACGTGAAAAGGCTGAGATAAGAAACGCTGTACACGACGAGCGCGATGTACAATCAATTTATCTTCTTCAGAAAGCTCTTCCATACCCAAAATTGCAATGATATCTTGTAATTCTTTGTAACGCTGAAGAATCTCTTTTACATCTGTAGCACATTTGTAATGAGCTTCACCAACAACATCTACAGTAAGAATACGAGAAGTAGAATCTAATGGATCTACCGCAGGATAAATACCTAACTCAGCAATCTTACGATTCAATACTGTTGTTGCATCCAAGTGAGCAAATGTTGTCGCTGGAGCAGGGTCAGTTAAATCATCCGCAGGAACATATACTGCCTGTACAGAAGTAATCGAACCTCTCTTTGTTGAGGTAATTCTCTCCTGCATAACACCCATCTCTGTTGATAGAGTTGGTTGATAACCTACTGCCGAAGGCATACGACCAAGTAGTGCCGAAACCTCAGAACCTGCCTGAGTAAAACGGAAAATATTATCTACAAAGAAAAGAATATCACGTCCACCTGATTTTTCATCACCATCACGCAAACTTTCCGCAACAGTTAGTCCAGAAAGAGCAACACGAGCACGTGCCCCTGGTGGTTCGTTCATCTGACCAAAAACAAGTGATACCTGAGAATTATCCAAAGCATCTTTATCTACTTTAGAAAGGTCCCATCCACCCTTTTCCATATCTTTTTCAAACTCATCTCCGTATTGAATTACTCTTGATTCAATCATTTCACGAAGCAAGTCATTTCCTTCACGGGTACGTTCACCAACACCAGCAAATACAGATAAACCGTCTTGACCAATGGCGATGTTATTTATTAATTCCTGAATCAATACTGTTTTACCAACACCAGCACCTCCAAACAAACCAATTTTACCACCTTTTGCATATGGCTCAATCAAGTCAATTACTTTAATACCGGTAAAGAAAACCTCTGATTCTGTACTAAGTTGATCAAATGCTGGCGGAGTTCTGTGAATCTCATATCCACCTTCTTTATCAACAGGTCCAATCCCATCAATAGTTTCTCCAACAACGTTAAGCAATCTACCTTTGATTTTATCTCCAGAAGGCATCATAATGGGCGAACCTGTTGCAATTACATCCATTCCACGGCGCAAACCATCGGTTGAATCCATCGCAATGGCACGAACTGTGTTCTCACCAATGTGTTGCTGACACTCAACAATCAAATTTTTACCATTTTCAATCACGACCTCTAAAGAATCGAAAATTTCAGGAAGCTTAGTTCCTTCCTTATCAAAACTTACATCGATAACAGGTCCGATAACCTGTACAATTTTGCCTGTATTTTGTGACATTTACATTAATTTTTTTGGATCATTAATATAGCGTGACAACAAATTTAAAATTTTTTGCCAATAAAGGAGAATCTTATCCGAAATTTTAACATTCTTAAACGGAACGATTTACCAATCGCTTAACTAAGGTATAAAGTTCTTTTTTATTTTCGGCCAAAACATCCACTTTATCCAAGTATTCCAAACACATAGAAAAGTATTCATCTATTCTATTTTGCGATTGCTCTTGTACATTTAGCTTCTCATAAATGCCTCTAACGGCCTTAATTTTCTCTTCCGGATTAAATTCATTAGCTGTAATCCATGATTTTAACTCTTTTTCAAGATCACCAGAAGCCAACTCTAAGGCTTTTATTAGCAAGTAAGTTTTTTTATTGGATAAGATATCTCCTCCAATTTTTTTCCCGAATACTGCCTCATCTCCAAAAACATCCAATAAATCGTCTTGAAGCTGAAAAGCCATTCCTAAATTGACACCAAAATGATATAACAGATCGCCATCTTTTGAGCTTGCATCACCCATTATAGCGCCCATCTTTAAACTTCCACCCAAAAGAACAGCTGTTTTCAATCGGATCATATTTAAGTACTCGTCAACTTCAACATCATTTCGGTCTTCAAATTCCATATCGAATTGTTGACCTTCACAAACTTCTAAAGCCGTTTGATTAAATACCGTTAAAACATCACGTAAGTAAATGTCTTCGCAAGATCCAATGTATTGATATGCCTTAATTGACATGGCATCACCCGAAAGAATAGCAACATTACTGTTCCACTTTTCGTGCACAGTAGGTTTACTTCGACGTATTGGTGCATTGTCCATTACATCGTCATGTAAAAGTGTGAAGTTGTGAAATACCTCTATTCCAATAGCTGGTAAACAAACTTTTGAAAGATCATCTTTGTAAAGATTTGCTCCAAGTAATACTAAAATTGGGCGAAGTCGCTTCCCTCCAATTCCTAGAATGTATCTCATTGGTTCAAAAAGTCCTTCTGGTGGAGAAGAAAACTCCAATCCACCTATCTCTTTCTCTATGATTTCTTGAAGTTCGGTAAAGCTATGCATGATGGTTAATCTATAATTTAGTGCGTGTTAAAAACAGCTGACTAAATTATAAAAAAATCAATTCACTAGGCTCTCTTTTTCCTCTTTGTTTATTATTGGCGCAATTCTAAGATCACCCAACTCAATATCTTCTTCTTCATCGAAGATTTGAAGCAATGGTTCTTTGAATGAACGATTCGTAATTAACTTCTCTAGCGTTAATAGCAAAGATGGCAGTAAAACCAAGTTCGATAACATTGCAGATAATAGGGTTAATGACACCAAAACTCCCAAAGAAACAGTTCCTCCAAACTCTGAAAGTGTAAAAATTCCAAAACCAAAAAATAGGATGATAGAGGTATACATCATACTTTGTCCTGTTTCTCGAAGTGCCAAAACAACTGATGATCGAATGCTCCAATTTGTGGCTTTTAGCTCTTGTCGATACTTAGCCAAATAGTGAATTGTATCATCAACAGAAATACCAAATGCAATACTAAATACCAATATGGTTGATGCTTTTATTGGAATGCCAAAGAATCCCATCAATGCAGCTGTAATGATTAAGGGTAGTAAATTTGGCAACAAGGCTACCAAAACCATTCGTTTTGAAGAAAACATCCAAGCCATGAAAGAAGCAATTAGAAAAATTGCCAAAGCAAGACTCAAAAATAAATTCTTAATGAGATACTTATTTCCTTTAAAAAAAATAATACTAGATCCTGTTACATTAACTGTGTATTTATCTTCGGGAAAAATATCAGCTACGTGAGTAAGGATTTTCTTTTCCATTTCCTCCATTCGAGTTGTTCCAATATCTTTCATTCGGAAACTCATTCGAGTAATGGATTGAGTTGAATCAACAAAAGTCTCAAATATTTTTGAATCTTCTCCTGTATCAGCTTTAGCTAAATAGGATAAAATTACATTTCTGGTATTGCTACTTGGTAACTTATAATACTTCTCTTTGCCATTAAAATAGGCTTGATTGGCAAACTTTGCAGCCTCAACAATGGAAACAGATGATGAAATTTCAGGATAATTACTCAAAGAATCATTCAAGGTATTCAATCGTCTTAATGTTGACAATTTTAACACTCCAGCTTTTTTCTTTGTTTCTACCATTACTTCTAATGGCATAATTCCATCCATATTCTTCTCGAAGAACTTCAAATCTTGAAAAATAACATTGTCATGTGGCAAATCATCAACCATATAACCAGTACTCTTCATTTTACTGATTCCAAATCCTCCTAGAATCAATAATGTTATTACTATACCATAAACCAATGATCGATGGTTTAATACAATTTTTTCCAATCGCCCCACAAACCAAACCGTAAGTTTATTGTCTAAATGCTTAGTTGCATGATTATCTGGTGGATTTAAAAAGCTAAAAATGATCGGAATTAAAAGTAGAGATAGCATAAATACTACCATGATATTCAAGGCAGCAATCACACCAAATTCTTTTAAAATTTGACTTGAAGTAACAATGAAGGTAGCAAAACCCGAAGCTGTAGTTAAATTGGTTAAAAAAGTAGCATTACCAATCTTAGAAACAACGCGCTGTAAAGCTTTTATTTTATTATTGTGGCGAATGTATTCGCCATGATATTTATTAATTAAAAAGACCGAATTTGGTATCCCGATAACCACTAATAATGGCGGTAACATCGCTGTAAGCAATGTAATTTTATAATCGAACAAAACCATCGATCCCACAGCCCAAACCACACTCAATCCGACCACTAACATACTAAAGAAGACCACTTTAAATGAGCGAAAAAACAAGAACAAAATTATGGCTGTTACTAAAAGAGAAAGCAAAATAAACATGTTCATCTCCTTCTTAATCATTTGAGCGGTGACAACTCTAATGTACGGAAGGCCTGAATATTTCATTTCCAAGCTATGTTTTGCTGTAAATCGGTCTGTAATTGCTCTAACATTAGCAACCATTGGTTCACGCGCTTTCGAATTAATAATTCGGGCATTAACCGTAATTCCCATTAAAAAAGTATTGCTCTCTTTATTGATTAAACTACCATGATAAAATGGTAAGGTTTCTGCAATTTTAGCTAAGCTATCCAGCTCTTGCTGCGAATTTATTCTTTTCGGAAAAATAGTTTCAAACTCGAATTTCTTATCTTTCTTATTTTTTCTGATATTGTAAGTGTGCGCTATAGAAACTACAGCATCTATACCATCCAAAGCCTTAAGGCTATCGCCTAATGCTATCCAATCGTTAAATTTCTCTAATTGATAAAAATCTCGATCCTGAACCGCAAAAAACATCACATTTCCTTCCTGGCCAAACGTACTCTTAAATCGCTCATGTTCTATCGAAGCCGGATCATCATCTGGTAATAATGCTGCGTACTGATACGACATCTCAACAAATTGAGCTTTGTATCCCATTAATACAGTGACAAGTCCGATTATCACCAAAAGTAAAATTCTATTCCTAAGAATTAATCCTGCAATTCTATTCCACATACTATTCCCTGCTAAAAAATCTCGATCTATTTTAAGATTCCGGCGAAAATACGACTTAAAATCATTTTTTCAAAAGAAGTACCTGTATGCAGAATCCTCAAAGCCTATTATTGAAGGCCTAATGAACTAAAATTACGTAATTTCCATGAAATCATCTGATTTTTAAGAAATTAATTTATTTCATCAAATTAATTCCATATTTGATCCTCCTTGTTAAGGTTCACTAACACGAATTTTAATTAAAATTTGGTTTGTGAAAAATATTTAGTGCTGATAACAATCCTCTTATATTAAAGCTATCTTACACGATAATAAAAACTTACATGATTTCTATTATAACATCTTCAGGGTATTTTTAAAGCTTATTTTTAACTTATCTTAATACAAAATTAACATTGCCAAAAATTAGAATTTGTACAAATATCTTCTATTTTTGCCACCTTATTGAAACTAATCTATTGAAAAACAAAAATTAATCAAGTTATGGATTACGGTTTAGCCGATATTTTAACGCTCATTGGTTCTCTTGGTCTTTTCCTTTACGGAATGAAACTAATGAGCGAGGCTCTACAAAAAGTTGCTGGAGATAAAATGCGAAGTATTCTTGCAGCAATGACTTCTAACCGAGTAAAAGGTGTTTTTACAGGAGTTTTAATTACTGCTCTTATTCAATCCTCATCGGCTACTACAGTAATGGTAGTTAGTTTTGTAAATGCTGGATTGTTATCTCTTGTCGAGTCGGTTGGAGTAATTATGGGTGCTAATATTGGTACCACTGTTACTGCTTGGTTAATTTCTCTTTTGGGATTTAAAGTAAGTATGAGTGCTATCTCTCTGCCATTAATTGGTTTGGGTCTACCATTCTTATTTTCTCAAAATCGTTCTAAGAAGAACTGGGGAGAATTGATCATGGGTTTTGCTTTGCTTTTTATTGGCTTGCAATTCCTAAAAACATCAATGCCTGATATCAAAAACAATCCGGAAATTCTAACTTTCCTGACTAGTTATACAGATATGGGATTTGCCTCTACTCTTTTATTTATGGGTATTGGTACTTTACTTACCATTTTAATTCAATCCTCATCTGCTACAATGGCACTTACCTTGGTAATGTGTAACAGTGGATGGATTAGTTTCGAAATGGCTGCAGCTATGGTTCTTGGTGAAAATATTGGAACAACCATTACTGCTAACCTTGCAGCAATGATTGCAAATACATCTGCAAAAAGAGCAGCAAGAGCTCACCTTATCTTTAATACGCTTGGAGTTATCTGGATGCTACTGGTATTGCCTTATTTCCTTGAAGGGGTAGCTTGGGTTAGTCAAAACTTTTTTGGACAAGGCGATGCATTTACCGATGCTGCAGCTGTACCAGTAACATTATCCTTATTTCATACAGGGTTCAACATTCTTAATGTTGTAATTATGATTTGGTTTGCTAATCTTATTGTGAAAGTAGTAACCAAAATGGTGCCTGTAAAAGAAGATGTAGAAGAAGAATTTAAATTACAGCACATTAAAACTGGAACTCTTTCAACTCCTGAAGCCTCGCTATTCTTAGCTAAGAAAGAAATTAGCACCTACGTAAAGAGTACTAAGAAAATGTTTAACTATACTAAGCAGGCTTTTAATGAAACTAACGATAAGTCTTTTAACAAGTTATTCGATAAAATTTCTCAGCGTGAAGATGAGAGTGATGATATGGAAGTGGAGATTGCTAATTTCCTTACCTCTGTTTCTGAAACTCGTTTAAGTACTGAAAATTCAGCTAGAGTACGTGCTTATTTTAAAATGGTAAGTGATATCGAAAGTGTTGGTGATTCGACCTTAAACCTTGCGAAAGCAATGAAGAGAAAGCGTGAACAAAAGGCTTGGTTCCCTCAAGAATTAAGAGATAATATCAACAAAATGTTTGAGCATGTTGATGAAGCTCTTGAAATGATGCACGAGAATACTAAAATGGAATTTTCGGAAGTTCGTATTAAGAAAGCTTGGGAAATTGAGCGTGAAATCAACGATTACAGAACAGCTCTTAAAACTGAACATTTAGCTAATGTCGAAGAAAATAAATACAAGTATCAGGCTGGTATTATTTACAACGATATGTTCTCTGAATGTGAAAAAATCGGTGATTTTTGTATCAACGTAAGTGAAGCAATCAACGAAATCAAAGAATAAGTTTTTGGTTTTTGACCATTAGCTTTTAGCATAAAAAAATCCTCGCCCATTGGGTGAGGATTTTTTGTTTTTATATAATATAGAACATTATAACCGTTTAAGGTATTTTTTCTATCTACCCCTAAAGACCACAGATATTACTCTTTCACCAAGTCGTCGATTAGCTTAATAGAATTGGAAATACATTTAGAGCAAATGTTCTTTTTCATATCCTCATCAATAAATCGTTGTCCGCCTTCATCTGTAGTAAAATCGCAATTTAAAAGTGCCTTACAATCCAACGAACCGTGTAAAGCCGTAAAATCAGCCGTAAATTTTTGAATCATTTCATTAGTTGCATTTCTAGCATCAATATTTTCAACGTATCGCTTAGTGTTGCTAATACCCAATACCATAAAAGATCCTGTAACAGCTCCACATGTTTTCTGCATTTTTCCCATTCCGCCACCAAAACCTGCTGATACAGACAAAGCTAAATCAGGATCAAATTTTAAATGATCAGCATAAGCGGTTAATACAGACTGGGCACAATTCATTCCATTGTAAAACGAATGGATGGCTTTTTCATTAATTTCTTTCATCACAAATCAATTTATAGGCTATAAATATAAGCTTATTTATTCTGCTTTAAAATCAAACCTGAATACCTAGAATTTCCATGCGTTGAGGATGATCGTAAAGTGCAACTTTAAGAATTGTATGGAAATTATCCATCCATTCCTTGAGTTCTAAAAGAGCATTGTTTTTTCTTTCTGTTTGCACCTGCGATTCTCCCATTTCCATATCGAAATCAGCACGAAGTTTTAATAAATGATCCAATTCATTTAAACAATCTGTTGCCACTTCGGGTGTGAGCTTAATAATTGCCAATTTAGCTCGTATTGCTTCATTATTTTTTGCCTCGGTATAGAACAACTTAAGTTTATCGAAAAACTCATTGTATTTCTTAGGAAATCGGCCTTTTACACCAAGTTGAATTAAAATATTCTGATTTTTATTGCACAGGATAAGTGTTAATTCACGATGCCTCCTAAATTTTAATCTTAACATTTCATAAAAAGTATGGTATGCATTCGATGCTATGCGAGTTTTTGTATTCTCTATATGATTCTGTTCCCAAACAGCTTTGGCATTGTTGTAAATTTTCCAGCCGTCGGCAATTTTTGCCTGATCGATACCACAATCGGCTAGCGCTGTTTTAATATCTAAATTCGATTCGGCATTACCTAGTGCTGTTCGTGAAGCTTCAAAAAATTTAGATTCGGATACGGAAAGATGTATTGTCATTTTTTAGAACCGATTTAAGTATCAGAATTATTCAAGTCTATTTCAGACACTTAATTTAATTATTATGACGAACAATGAAAAGAATCAATAAACATATTTTACGTTTTAACCATCCTATTCATTCTGATAAGATGAGTTTCACCAATAAAAATAAGCTACAGAAGCTCCTATTGGTCTAGTGTGTTGCGAAATTTGATATCCAACACATGAAATTAGCTTCTGTTTAGGGAAAAATGATTCCTAGATTAGGGAAATTAATTCCTAGATAAATTTACTTAACTCCTGCAATGGTAATATGATTCCTTTTTAGTTTAGTTAAGGTACTTAGATGGGATAATGGATTCCTATATTGGTGAAATGTTACCCTAAGGTGGGAAATAAATCACTTTTACAGTGATATTGATTACAAGGACGGGAAATCGGTCGTCTATTTAGGGATAACCGCCATAATCTCCTATTTATTAAATTAATCCTTACCTAAAAGAATTGAGTTTTTCTTTCCATCTGCTATATTCAACTTATCTTCAATTACCTTATTTTTACAGTCTAATATCACTGAAATATTATCATAATGGCCTAGAAGTAACGATAATTTTGCAACAATTATCGTTCTGTATGTCTTGGATGATGAAAACTCATTCAAAAGAATTTCAATTAAATCAAGATTAATATTTAAAAAAACTAAATCTGCTTCAATAGTAATTCTTATTATCTCACATTCACTCTTTTCTCTATTTTCAGGCAGTTTTGCAATATTAAAATATTCACTTGCTTTTCGATACTCTTCACCTAAAATATTCCATACCAACTCTTGATTCTCATTTTTTTTCCTCTCATTACGCTCTAAATCTCTTAATTCAGACTCTTTTTTTCTGATGTTTTTTTCTTCCTCCAACGCCGCCCATTGAGATACGTTTGCTTTATATTGTTCACGGAATCCAATATATACAAGCAGTGCTGCTATTAATCCAACCAATGGGGCGGTTATACCCCCAATTGTATCACCAATTTGACCAGTAGCCCTAAAATCTATCCAACCCAACCAATCCCTTGTTACCAAGAAGGGTGATATCAAGATAATCATTATTGGAATTGCAACTATATTTCTTGCTTTTCGATCTAATTCCTTTACTTTTTGCTCAGATTTCTTTTCTATTTCGGTCATTTTATGCTCAATATTATTAATCGAAGCCTAATGTAGTTAAAAAAACATTACTGACTTAGGCACAAAAAAAGCCCACCCGAAGGTGAGCTTTTACTATTACTAATCTTATCAATTACTTATTAACTATTCCCCATTCTTTATTAGGCTCAGCTCCCATTTCAAGCTCTAAGATTCCTCCTTTTAGTAATTCGCTTGCAGGAAATTTAAAGTCCTGTAAGGTCTTCCCATTGAGTTTAGCCGATTGCACGTATTTGTTCAAACGAGACGCATTTTTTGCTTCGATAATGATCTTCTCTCCTCGACCGAATTGTTGGCCTAAATCAATCTCTACCTTTTCAAAAAGCGGACTACCAATTTCATAAATCGGCTCTGTGCGGCAACCTCCATCGGTTTGAAATAAACCTAAGGAAGCCATCACAAACCAGCCACTCATTTGTCCCTGATCTTCATCGCCCAAGTAAGCATTTGAAACACCGTGCCCATAATAACGATCGATAATTGCCCTACTCCACTTTTGAGTGAGCCAAGGTTTTCCAACCCAGTTAAAAAGAAATGCAAAATGCATCGATTGTTGATTTCCCTGCATAACTGGATAGTTCCAGTACTGGTCGTTTAGCCCATTAAAACGGGTTTTATCACTTTCAGAAAATCCCCAATCTAATCGCTCAATAAAACGATCCTTACCAATTGCTTCAGCTAAAGCAGGAACATCTTGTGGTACAAAATAAGTCAACTGCCATGCGTTTCCTTCTACATAATGGTGATTGGCTCCTGATTTATACGGATCAAAATCTTTGGCCCAATTTCCTTTAGAATCTTTCATACGAGCGTAACCCATATCTTTATCGATGATATTTTTCCAGTAGTAACCACGCTTTAAGAAGGTTTTGTAATCGGTATTTTTACCCAAGGCTTTTGCAAACTGAGAAACAGTCCAATCATCGAAAGAATATTCCAAAGAATTTGAGAATCGTCCCTCGTCATAAGGCACATAGCCATGTTTTAAATAAGTTACCAAATCGCGATTACCGGCAAAACCACCACCTACTTTTTGAGCAGGAGTTGTTTGCATTTTCTTTACTGCTTCGTAAGCTTTTGCTACATCGTAATCTCGAATTCCCATTTGATAAGCACCAACAATCAAGGGAATTTCGTGTTCTGCTACCATCACAGGTACATATTCCATTGCTGCCGGGCCTTTGGCCAACCAACCATTGGCATCGTACATTGCCAATTGCGATTTTACCCAACGATTACTCCATTCAGGCGTTACTAAATTCCAAAATTGATTTAGGTTCCAAAAGGTATTCCAGAAAGCATCGCAGCCTAAAGCAGGCGACGAAGGATCTTCCAATTGTCTGATTTTTTCATCTGCATCGCGCCATTGCCCATTTACATCGGAGAAAATATTTCGACTACAAATGGAACGATACAT
The DNA here is from genome assembly GCA_016743925.1 of Labilibaculum sp. Taxonomy (GTDB): domain Bacteria; phylum Bacteroidota; class Bacteroidia; order Bacteroidales; family Marinifilaceae; genus Labilibaculum. The sequence continues at coordinate 872 of JADGFH010000056.1, read as the reverse complement.
GGCATTGTAAAAACGCTTTTTCTCGCTCCTATCGTTACTGGATATCTTAACTCTACTAATTAATTTATTCCATTCCGAAACATGATATGCTCTTACTGCATCAAAACTCCAATCGAAAGGATCGGCAATCTCCTTCTTTAAATTCTCTGAGGCATTTGCAATACTGACGTAGGAAATTCCCGTACGAACTTGTACCTGATTCTTTGCTTGCTTGGCAAACTCAACAAAGTATCCTGCATCTTTCGGATCTTTTTTATTAATTTTTGTGGTTTCCAAAATTGCATCATCTATCCAAGCACCACTTTTTGCAATCGGCTGATCAAATTCAATTACAAAGAAGATTTTATATTCCTGATCGATTCCTCCGGCCCAAGTATTTTCGGTTAATTGATGACTAAATCCTTCTATTCGAGTATCGCTTACCTGCTTAATTTCGATCTCTTTGTTCTGATAAGTGTATTCGCACGGAATTTGCAAATCGATTAAGATTCTATTCTCTAAAGAATCAGGAAATGTATATCGCTGAAATCCACAACGCGTGGTAGAAGTGAGCTCTGCTAAAATATTATAATCCGTCAATTCAACGCTGTAATATCCAATAGGAGCTTTCTCTGTGGCCTTATCAATTCTCGATCTGTAACCGCTATCTGGATCTTTCTCATCTCCCACTTTTATTTGCAAAGATCCATTTGTAGGCATAATGCCCAAACCAGCCACGGTCCACTCATGAATGTGACTAAAACAACCAATCGATTCAAAATTTGGTTCATATCCTGCTTGCCAAGCAGCATTCTGATTATCCGGACTCAATTTTACCATACTGAATGGCATCCAAGGTCCGGGAGCAATCATCCAACGAGAATGACCAGTTC
>JADGFH010000055.1 GCA_016743925.1 Labilibaculum sp. | reverse complement strand
GTATTCACTAACTCTATCAGATGGAACTAAAGTTTGGTTAAATGCTGAATCGGAGTTACGTTACCCCGTGAATTTCAAGAAGACCAAACGTGATGTTTTTCTAATTGGGGAAGCTTATTTTGAAGTGGCTCACAATAAAGAAGCTCCTTTTACGGTACATATCCACGATTCAAAAGTAAAGGTCTTGGGTACCAAATTCAATATATCCGGTTACGAAGATCAGGAATTTATTGCTACCACATTGGTCGAGGGGTGCGTAGAGGTTAATATTTTATCTCAACATAAGTTATTGAAACCCGGATATCAAAGTATTATTAATAGAGGAAGAGAGGATATTTTGGTTAGCGAAGTGGATACGCACTTGTATACTTCCTGGGTTGAGGGAGTATTTGAATTTGAAGCTACCGAATTGGAATACATCATGGCTCAATTAGGACGTTGGTACAACGTGAAGTTTTTCTTTAATGAAGAGCGCTTGAAACACATTCGTTTTACTGGAGCAATTAAGAGAGACAAGCCCATTGAATTTGCATTGGAGATGATTGAGAAAATTTCTGATGTAGATTTTGCAATAAAGGATGATTATATTATTGTAGGAAAACCTTAAAAAATGATACCCACCTTTTCAATTTTCGTTATCGCAAACGATATTGTTTTGCAAGGATTTGTTAAGGTGGACAAAAAAGAAAAACGGGAAATATTGGCGTATTTCCCGTTTAAATCAAGTTAATACCATTGTTGGAACAATGGCAATTTTAAACCTAAGTACAAAATTATGAAAAAAACTGAAAAATGGAGGTCTATTTCGACATCCATTGAAAAAATCTTGCGAGTTATGAAACTAACGCTATTCTTATTTCTGGCATTTTCTCTGCAATTATCAGCAAAGGTGATGCTCGGACAGCAAGTAACATTAGAACTTGGAGAGACTTCTGTTCGAAAAGCATTCAAAGAGCTAAAACGACAAACAGGAACCTACTTCATGTACAATGAGGAGGACGTAGCGCGTTCTTTGAGTGTCGAATTAACATTGGATGATGTTAGTTTGAAGGAAGCTTTGAACGAGATTTGTAGTCAAGTTCCCTTAGATTATGAGATTGTTGAAGATTATGTCCTCATAAAAAAGAAAACTGCTGTAATAAAACACCCCACAAATCAGCAGCAGGAGAAAAAGAAAATTAATGGTACTGTTACTGATGAATATGGTGTTCGATTGCCAGGAGTTTCAGTTGTTGTTAAAGGAACTTCCATAGGAACTGCAACTGATGTAGATGGGAATTTTACGATGGAAATTCCGAATGGTACAAAAAGTATCCTTGTTTCTTTTATTGGAATGGTAGCTCAGGAAATTGAATTGGGTGAAAAGGATAATTTTAAGATTGCTTTAAAAGCTGATTCTGAAAATATTGACGAAGTGACCATTGTTGCATTTGGTAAGCAGAAAAAAGAGAGTGTGCTTGCATCTATTTCTACAGTAAAGCCAGCGGAGCTAAGGGTGCCATCAAGTAACTTAACTACAGGTTTGTTAGGACAAATTCCAGGTTTAACTGGATTTCAAGCAGGTGGAGAGCCAGGAGCTGATAATGTAGAATTCTTTATTAGAGGCGTAACTACCTTTGGTTACGCAGCAAATCCATTGGTTTTAATTGATGGAGTTGAGTTGACAGTGGAAGATTTAGCTCGTTTACACCCAGATGATATCTCATCGTTCTCTATTATGAAAGATGCAACTGCAACAGCATTATATGGAGCACGTGGAGCAAATGGTGTTATTTATATTACCACGAAAGAAGGTAAAGAAGGTCCTGTAAAAGTGAATGTAAGGGTCGAGTTTTCTAGATCAGAGGCGACAGATGATATTGAATTGGCAGATCCGATTACTTATATGAATATGCACAATGAAGCAATTACTACAAGAGATCCTCTAGGTGTTAAATTGTATTCGCCCAGAAAAATTGCAAATACCATCGCGGGTGCAGATCCTTTGTTGTACCCTGTAACTGATTGGAAAAAGGAACTATTCAAAGATTATACAGTAAACAAAAGAATGAACCTTAACCTAAGCGGTGGTGGCAAGTCAGCAAGGTATTACGTGGCATTAGCTGCTAGTAATGATAATGGTATATTAAAAGTGCCAGGCGTTAGCAATTTCAATAGCAATATCGATATAAAGAAATATATGTTTCGTTCAAATGTAAATTTGAACCTAACAAAAACTTCTAAATTAAAGATGTCATTTAATGCAAATTATACGGATTATACGGGACCTAGAAGTGGTGGAGCAGAAGTATATAAATCAGTGATGAAAAGTAATCCCGTATTATTCAGACCATTTTACGAAAGAGATGCTGCTCATCAGTTTACGAAACATATATTGTTTGGGAATGGAGATGATAATTTAAATATTTATAGAAACCCGTATGCAGAAACGGTCAGTGGATATAAAGAAAGTACACAGTCAAAAATTGTTGCTCAGTTAGAATTTAGCCAAGACCTGAAAATGATAACAGAAGGATTAACATTTAAAGCAACCTTAAATGCAACCAGAGCTTCGAAGTATTCAGCAAATAGAGGTTATCTACCTTATTGGTATAGACCTACTGTTTCAAGAGGTGATGATGGTTCTGAAGTTATTAATTTTGAATTGTTGAATGAAGAAGAGGGGACTGAACATTTGAATTATAATACCGGTGATAGAACAATTGGAGCAACAACATATGTTGAGTCGCGAATTAATTATATTAAAAAAATTAACGAAAAACATGATTTAAGTGCTTTGGCGGTATTCACTTTAAACAATAGGTTAAGCTCTATTGAAAAAGGAGGGTTACAAGCGTCTTTACCTTTTCGCAATATCGGTTTAGCAGGAAGATTTACTTATGGTTATGATAGTCGATATTTGGTAGAATTAAACTTTGGTTATAATGGTTCTGAACGTTTTGCTGAAAACGAGCGTTATGGTTTGTTTCCATCTGCTGGTTTAGGGTGGATAGTCTCTAATGAAGCCTTTATGGATGGTGGGATCAAGGATGTAATATCGTCGTTAAAATTAAAAGGTTCTTATGGCTATGTTGGAAATGATGCAATTGGAAGTTCAGACGATCGATTCTTTTATTTGTCGCAAGTGAACTTAAATGATGGAGGTAAGAGTTATGCTTTTGGAGAGGATTTAAATTATTCAAGGAAGGGAATTTCAACCAGTAGATATGCCAATCCTTTAATTACATGGGAAACGGCGCAAAAAATAAATATTGGTGCCGAAATTGGATTATTCAATAAGTTGGATATCGAGGTAGATGTGTTTAAGGAGTTTAGAACTAATATTTTGGCTACTAGAATTGTACCAAAGAGTATTGGTCTAGAGGCGTCAGTGCGTGATAATATTGGTGAGGCAGAAAGTTATGGTGTAGATGGATCGTTAGTTTTTTCTCATAATTTTAGTGAGGGAATTTGGATGCAAGCTAGAGCGAATTTTACCTATGCTACAAGTGAAGTGACAAAGATGGAAGAGCCTGACTATACTGATACACCTTGGCTCTCTAGAATAGGGCAATCCATAAATCAAAACTGGGGTCTTGTGGCTGAGCGTTTATTTGTAGATGAGGCTGAAATCAACAATTCACCTACTCAAGGATTTGGTGGGAATTATGGAGCTGGAGATATAAAATATCGAGATATCAATAAGGACGGTAAAATTACTGATTTAGATAAAGTGCCAATTGGGCATCAAACAAGACCAGAAATTGTATATGGATTTGGTATTTCTTCGGGGTACAAAGGATTTGATTTGTCTTGTTTTTTTCAGGGGCAAGCCCGTAGATCGTTTTGGGTTGACCCAATTAAAACAGCTCCTTTTGTTGATGGAAATCAATTGTTAAAAGTTTGGGCTGATGATTATTGGTCTGAGAGCAATAGAAATCCATATGCAAAATGGCCGAGACTTTCAGGTTCTGCAGTACCAAACAATACTCAAAGAAGTACGTGGTTTTTGCAAGATGGAGCATTCTTAAGGTTGAAATCTGTTGAGATTGGCTATACTTTACCAAAGAAAGTAGTTGCAAAATTAGGATTGCAGAAGTTTAGAATTTATGCAACGGGTGTGAATCTAGTAACTTGGAGTAAATTTAAATTATGGGATGTTGAAATGGCAGGTAATGGTTTGGGATATCCAAATCAGAAAGTGTTTAATATTGGAGCCAAAATTTCATTTTAAAAATTTTAAAAAAAACAAAAAAATGAGAATTTATAAATATATACTACCATTTTTATTTGCGAGTTTATTTTTTTCTTGCGAATCGGATTATCTGGATGTAATTCCTGATAATGTAGGAACCATTGATAATGCTTTTTCCAATAGGTATAATGCATATAAATATTTAACAACCTGCTATTCGTATTTGCCTTCAGCGAGTAGTACCACTGCTACTATAGGATTAAATGTTGGTGATGAGATAAGGTATCCTTCGACTTATACAGCTTCGAATGGAGTTCTTGTTACAGAAGGGTTTTTAAGCACAACTGCCCCAAAGTATGATTTTTGGAATGGAGGAAACGGCGGTAAACCACTTTATGAAGCAATTAGGCATTGCAATATTTTTTTAGAAAATATTGATAATACACTTGAATTGGAGGATTATGAAAGGAGTACCTGGATAGCAGAAGTGAAATTTCTAAAGGCGTATTATCACTTTTATTTATTAAGAATGTACGGGCCAATTGTAGTGAATAAAGAACTTATTAAAGTTACTGATGATTACAACAATTATGCTCAGGTTGGTCGACATTCTATCGATGATGGATTCTTATATGTGGTAGAGTTGTTAGATGAAGCGATTCCGATATTACCTTCAGTATTAGAAAGTCCATCAGAAGAGCTGGGAAGAATTACAAAGCCAATTGCAGCAGCCATTAAGGCACGTGTTTTAATGAATTATGCAAGTCCTTTATTTAATGGGAACACCGTGTTTGCAGAATTAAAGGATGCCGAAGGGCAAGAGTTGTTTCCAACTAATTACGATCCAGAAAAATGGCAACTAGCAGCTACAGCCTGTAAGGAAGCAATTGATATTTGTAAGGAAGCGGGTAATGCATTACATCAAAAAGAGGATTATTTAAATCCATATATTTTAGACCTTTCTGAAGAAACTAAATTGAATAGTGCTTTACGACAGAGAGTTACAGAAAAGTGGAATAAAGAACTAATTTGGGGGTATACAGGAAGTAATAATACGTTGCAAAAAGATTGTATGCCAAGATTAGAAAATTATGATAAAGCTCCGGTAGGGAACAGATGTTCGCCAACATTAAGAGTTGCAGAAGTTTATTATTCAAAAAATGGAGTACCTATTAATGAAGATGTTACGTATGATTATCAAAATAGGTATAAATTAAATACTGCAAAAGAGGAAGATAAATATTATATAGAAGTTGGTGAACAGACAGCGGTTTTGAATTTTGACCGTGAACCGCGATTTTATGCTGATTTAGGGTTTGATAGAGGAACCTGGTGGGAGAATGGTAAATTTCAGGATGATGAAACCCCATGGTTTTTGCACGTAAGATTTAGAGAGGCAAATGCATTTGCACACCCTAATTCTACAATGACAACAGGTTATATTGCAAAAAAATTACTACATCTAAAAACCTCGGTGACTAATCTTAAGGCGAGTAATCCCAGTTTCAGCAGATACGCTTTCCCAATTATTCGATTGGGCGACCTATATTTATATTATGCTGAGGCATTGAATGAGGTAAAAGCAAATCCGGATAATGAAGTTTATGAATATATCGATTTGGTACGTGAACGCGCAGAACTTGAAGGTGTAGTAGATAGTTGGAATAATTATTCCAGTACTCCGGATAAACCTTTATCCAAAGATGGGATGAGAGAAATTATTCAACACGAACGTTTGATTGAATTGTCTTTAGAAGGTAGAAGGTATTGGGATTTGAGAAGATGGAAGTTGTTAAAAGATCAATTAAATAAACCTATTAAAGGATGGAATTTCGAAGCAGAAGAAATTGATGATTATTATACTGTACAAACTATTGTAACCCCTACTTTTTCTGAAAAAGATTATTTCTGGCCAATTAGAGAATCTGAATTGCAGAATAATCCATTGTTGATTCAAAATATTGGATGGTAATTATATTAAAAAAATAAAAATTAGAAAATGAAAAATTATATATTTTTAATTATTCTAGTATGCATATCGTCTTTCGCTTTTGTTAGTTGCACAGAAGAAGGTACGCATGCTCCTTTGGTTTTCGATAACCAAAGCCCGGACCCTGTTACTGATATTGAGTTGACACCAACTCCGGGAGGATTTAATGTAAAGTTTACTGCTCCTACTAATACCGATTTGTTGTATGTGAAAGCTAATTTTCAAACGCAAGGTCTGGGTAAAACGGAAATACGTGCGTCAAAGTACGATAATTCGTTTGAAGTACGTGGTTTTGCTACCGAAGAGGAAAAGATAATTACGTTTGTAGCTGTAGATAAAAGTGGTAATGAATCTAGCATTGTTACAGCAGTAGGAACTCCACTAAGAGCTCCAATACTCGATGTAGAGTCGACAATGGCAGTTAATGTAGATTTTGGAGGCGCTCGTTTTAGTTGGGAGAATTTGTCGGAAGGTAATTTGGTGATTGACTTATTAGCTGAAAATGAATTTGGTAAATTAGATGTGGCCCAAACGCTGTATAGTACTGTTATTGATGGACTCTTTAATCTAAGAGGATACGCTTCTGTACCTACTAAATTTGCAGTTGTAGTTAGTGATCAGTATAAAAACAGAACGGATACTATTTACCCGAATACACCAGATAAATCACTAACTCCATTATTAGAAACAACTTTAGATAAGTCTCTTTTTTCACAATACCTATTAATTGCTGGAGACGAAATTTGGACTACATATGGTGGAGTTGTTGCTGAATTGTGGAATGATGTAACGCATGATTCTGGTGATTTTGCCAGAGCGACACTTGTTCAACCTAGAACATTTTTCACAATGGACTTGGGTGTAAATGTAAAGTTAAGTCGATTTAAATTACATCAACGTAGAACCAGATATATGTCTGAAGGAGCACCAAAGGAATATACCATATATGGTACAAATGAAGTTCCAAGTGCAGACGGAGACATGAGTGGTTGGACAAAACTAAGAGATTGTGTAGCAATTACGCCTTCAGGAAATACATATGTAGGTGAAAATAACCAAGTCCTTAGTAATGAAGATTTGGAATATGCTATGAATGGTGATGAATTTGCTCTAGGTGATACACCTGAGGTTAGATATATTAGAATAGAATTTACAAAAAACTTTAGGGTTAGTACTTTTATTATATTTTCGGAACTTTCGTTTTGGGGTGAATTGCAATAATCATTAAAAATTTAAGACTATGTTTAAAAATGAATTATATATACTATTCTTAATTATGGGGGGTGTTATTGTTTCATGTGCAGAAATGGACGATAATTTCAATCAATATATTGAAAATGGTGAGATAGAGTATAGTAATAAAGTAGACTCCATTAAAACATTTAGTGGAAAGAATAGAGCCTCAGTTACGGCATCTTTATTTAATGCCATTACAGTTAAGGAAGTAATTGTTGCATGGAATGGAGGAGAGGATATGATGAGTTTTCCTTATCAGAAATCAGAGACTGATATAGATGAATTAGAATTAATCATCCCTGATTTAGAAGAGAAATCACATCAACTATCTGTGTACAGCAAAGATAGTCAAGGTGCAGAATCTATAAAAGTAGATGCCTTCGTCAATGTGTTTGGTGCGGTCTATCGTTCAAATTTGGAGGCAAAATCATTTAAGTCTACAATAGCAAATGGCGATAGTTTAGCTGTTCAGTTAAGTACTAGTAATTCTTTGGAGCGCAATACTGAATTTAACTATTCTGATAAAACAACAGGAGATGGAGTAGTGGTCACTACCATGCCCGAAGATGCTAATGTTGTTTTAAGGAATGCAGATTTCACAAAAACTATTCGATATCGTACTTTTTATGTGCCAGAAGAAGATGCTATAGACGAATTTGATTCTGATTGGAAGACGTTTACTCTACCACAAAACATCATAGATATATTAAATTCAGTTGTAATTACTCCGATTAAAGGAGGGATTAATATTTTTTGGGAAAATACAATAAATAGAGATTTGACCATAGAATTGACTTATTTTGTAGATGGAGTAGCAAAAACAAATGTGATTGCCTCATCAGATCCGACAGGAAATTTTGATGCTACCGGATTAGCAGCTGGTATGCAAGATGTTACTATTGGAATTAAGGATGTGGGAGCTAATGAAGTGGTAAGAACTTTTGCTGTAGAACCTATTGCTTTGCTTGGCTTGGATAGAAGTGCATGGACTATACATTCATTTAAAACACAGACAGTAAACGCTGCGAGGGCATGGGGTGCCATACGTGTTATTGATAATGACATAAATACGATGTGGAGATCAGCCTGGCCAACATTAGTAGATTCTGAATTTCCTCAGTGGATTATTATTGATATGCAAGAAGATAAAACTTTGGATGCTATTAAGATTAAAGGACCAGATGATGGTAAAGGACATAGTAAGCATACTTGGGAAATTAGTTCAGATGGGATAAACTTTACACATATAGGTACATTTAACATGGCAAATATAAGTACTTATCAAATAAATGATTTGGCGGTGCCAGCAATTGGTAGATATTTAAGATATACTGCTATAGAACCTGGAACGGTAGAAAGTAATAGTGGTGGTAATTTATACTGCGACTATGTTTATGATATTCATCCTGGGGTATATGAACAGTAAGAGGGGCTCAAATAAGTTTTTTTTGTAAAAAAAGAAGTTTCTTGAAAATAACGATCCTTATATTAGTTTGGGATTAGATTTAGTAAGGCTGTCTCGCAAGAGGCAGCCTTTTTGACTTTTATAAGGTATATATGAATTGTCTCATTAGTAAAGAAGAGTGTTTTTTGTAATCTTCGGAATTGCTTTTCATCTCTATTTACTAAACAATAATCTTTTAAGCGCAAAGCTAAAATTTTCAGGTTAAATCGAGGGTGGAAGCACTGTTGGGCTTAAATTTTTTAAGTGAAAGTGTACCTCGATACTCGATTTAGATGGATTGACCCACGGTGTGGTGTGGCCTTTTTAGGACTAAGCGTGTTTCGATACTCGATTTTTGTGCCTCGAGCCACGGCGGATCGTGTCTTTTTTAACTGGAAGGGTGTCTTGATACTCGATTTACGAGCTTCGATACTCAATTGAAGCTAAAAATGGCAGCGAAGTTGATTTTGGATTAGGAAATGTTGTGCTTGATGATATAATGAAGAATAATAAAGCGGAACTCAAACTAATGAGTTCCGCTTTTACATGTGATTGGTAATTAGGGCTTGCTGAGAAATGCCCAATCTCATGGTATTCAGTAAATTAATCTATTTTCAAATGGTAATTGTGCATGGTTTTTATTATCTTAAGGTCTTAAAGCCATGCACTTATGATAAAATATTCATTTCATTCTCAATTAACGATCGAAGAATTCAAAACACCTTTCGAAACTAATCTGTCGAAAGAGAATCGTTAGGTAAAATTAAGCGAAATCATACCATGGGATCATTTGGCAGTTTACTACATGAAAACAATGAGCACAGAGACTGGTCGTTTAGGCGTGTCACCACAAACAGTGATTGGAGCAATGATAATAAAACATAAGCTCAAACTTAGTGATATTGAAACTATTGAGACCATTAAAGAAAACCCATACATGCAGTTCATGCTTGGTTTAAGTGAATTTCAAGAAGAACCAGTCTTTGATTCATCTTTGTTTGTTACAATAAGAAGGAGGATGTCAGCAGAATTATTTGATCAGTTCAATCAGGAGATTATTAAATGTGCCGAGGCAAGGAAAGATCATGGTCACAACAAAAGAAACAGGGATGAAGACGGAAATCCTAAAAACAGAGGCAAGTTGCAAATGGATGCCACCGTTGCAGATCAAGAGATAAAGTATCCTACAGATCATGACTTGTTAAATGACTCAAGGATCATTAGTGAACGGGTTATTGATTTTTTATCTGCTGCTTTAAGTCTAGAAAAAAAACCAAGAACATACCGAAGAAAAGCTCGTAAAGATTTTTTAAACCTATCAAAGAAGAGGCAAAAATCAAAGAAAGATATTCGCCGATGTAGCAAACAGCAGCTTCAATATTTTAGACGGAATTTTAAGAGCATAAATAAGTTGTTAGACAGGTTTGACAGCCTACCTCTACCAGCAAAATTGCTCAAACAATACTGGGTTATTCAGCATGTTTTTACTCAGCAAAGTTATATGCACAAAAATAATATTCACAGATGCGATGATCGAATTGTTAATATACATCAACCTTACGTAAGACCTATTGTAAGAGGCAAGCAAAAATCAAAGGTTGAATTCGGTGCTAAGTTAGGCTTGAGTTTATTATATGGTTTTTCGAGATTAGATACCATTAGCTGGGATGCATATAACGAGTCCTTTGATTTAAAAAAGTCGGTAGAATCATATAATAAATTACATGGTCATTATCCAGACTTGGTACAGGTAGATCAGATATATGCAACAAAAGAAAACAGAACGTTTCTCAAATCATTGGGAATAAGAATTACAGCGAAGCCCTTAGGACGCCACTCTAAACAAAGAAAGGAAGAAACAGCTTATCAGAGAAGGAAGAGGAAAACTGAATTTAACGAAAGAAATCATGTTGAAGGGAAATTCGGACAAGCCAAAAGAGGATACAACATGAATAACATTAGAGCTAAAAGACTTGACACATCGCAGTCATGGGTGAGTTGTATCATATTTGTTCTTAATTTGCTTCGATTGAAGCAAATTTTTATGCCTCTTGCTCAAATGAGTATAAGTTCGATTAATATGTACTCAATATGGAAAATGATGCTCAAAAAAATGTTCGGATATGAAAAACAGACAAAGTTTGCTTTCTCCGTTTTTTAGTAAACCCTAAGTAGCTATGCTGGTTACGATGTTCAGATACGAGAATCAGGCAAATGGAAAGGAAAATCCAGGATATCAAAAAAGGGCAACTCGCATATCAGACGAGCTTTATATATGCCTTCACTCTCATCTGTAACTCATTCTGCAACCTACAATAAATTCTATAACAGATTAAATGATAAAAAGAAAAATGGACTTATTTCAGGAACCGCTGTTCAACGAAAACTTTTGGGATTAATATATACTCTGTGGAAGAAGGATGAAGTATACATTGAAGATTACCAGAACTGTAAAATTGCATGATTTGATTTCGGATAATGATGAAGCCTGAGTCTTCTTTCAGCTTTTTAGCTATACAAAAGTAGTGAGAGTAGAAACTCCCACTACACAGGATAGACTTCGGCTTAACGAATTACCTGAAGCCTTCTTTCAGCTTTAACAAATTTATTAATTTTTTATTAGGTTTTTTACACAGTATCTCTGTGAACGATTCAAGCGGTAACAAAACTCATCAAAGTAGCGATCTATATTAAATTCACTTACCCAAGAATAGGTTGTTCTGATCCAAGATTTTACTTGATGTATTGCAGTATGTAATGCTTTAAAGTTGAATCCCCCGTCGCTTTCTATTTGAGTGATATTATAATCCTTAAACAAAGGACGGTAGCCTTTCCATATGTCTGTTGTCACTCTTGCTTGTTTGTCAATGTGTTTAGTGAAAATTTTCCCTAGTTCCTTAGAAGAGTAATTATCAATTCTGAAGGCGTACATTCTCCTAATTTTTACTTTATCTGTGAGCTGTACAGCACAAACGACTTTCTTTTTCTTTACCCCCAACAACAAATTCATCTACATGTACTTCACCATCCAAAGGGTTATTTTCACTTGATTTAATTGCTTCACGAGCTTTATGTATAAAGAAGCGTACTGTCTTTTCTGTAACGCCATAGCGAATGCCCATATAGCTTGCAGACAGGCTTTTAGTAGATGTTGCCATTTCAAAATAAATGAAAAATACTTTGCGAACTCTAAATTTTACACTGTGAAACAGGGTGTTGGCTGTAGCTGTTTCAGTATGACCACATTTATTGCACGTTCTCGAAAAATCTCTACGTGTTTGACTGCCTGTATGATCACATTTAATACAATTGAATCCGTCCTTCCGCTTAATATTTGCAAAGTATTCTTATCAGTTTTCATCTGTTTGGTAGTATACAGCGAAGTCTAGAAGGTTCTGTCCTCTAAAAATATTCATAAACCATTGATTTTATAAACATCTAAGATATGCATTTATCTACTGACCTCTAAAAATTAAAATTATTTCAACTAAACCCATTTTTCCAATGGACTACTCCTATTTTAGAACAATTGCCAGATATTTAATTTGAATACTTACGAGTATAAAATCATTGCTTTGGCCGAGATTTTGATATTACTTGTAATCACAAATTTGCAAATGTCCCATAGCAAAACTCTTTTTTTACTGACCTTAATTAATACAACAAAATCGCTAATTTACAAAAAACGATTTAATCCGGCAGGAATTACCTTTACTCATATCATTTGCTTTTTCAGCAATCTTTATTTTTATGGTATGTTCCTTATTGGGATCTAAATTAGCTGCTAGCACAAAATACCTTGCCAAATGCTGATAATGGCTATTGCTTGTAAATTGATCTAACACCAGGTAATCTCCTCCGTCAATACTATACTCAATTATTCCGGCATCAGGTCCTGACAAAGCAACCATTCCAATGACACTACCCCTAAAATCAAGCCTTAACCAACCTTTTTCACCGTTGGTAACCAAGAGAGGTATGTTTTTGTAACGTTCCCTTGTCCGTTCATTATTTGCTGGCACCCACGAAGGATCAAGTTCCCAACCCTTTTTATATTTTGCATTTTCTATACTCACAAACTTTCCATTGTCGTAGCAAAATTTATTCAGTTTTACAGGCATTTCATATGCCAAAACTTTATCATCATCAGCAACAAAACCAAAGTAGGCATCTTCGAGCAACATTTTTATTGAATGGGCATAAATTTTCTGCCCAAATGACGATGGATGTATGTTTTTAAAATCATCTTCCCAGTTAAATTCATCGGCATCAATGCGCTCTGTTACTTCTTTTGCCAGATTAATCGAAGGAATATGGTAATATTCTGCCACCCTTTCGTGGTCGATAATTTCCTGAGGTATTTTTCCACTTCGGTAATTTTCCATTTTCGAGGGATCAACAAAATGCATCATTACAATGTCCATAGTTGGATTAACTTTTCGTGCATGACGCACAATACCTTCCATACCACGCACACGGTCGATGCTGTTTCGGCGCAATCCAGGAGAACGATCGTTAACAGCCGCTTCTTCAAAAAGTAGATCAACTTCACCTTTCGACAACACATCTCGTACCAAACGAAAAGCCCCGGAAGTTGAACCTTCTGAAGGAATTCCAGCAGCAATAAATGTAAATTCAGTTTCAGGGAACTTTTGCTGGAGGTATTCGCAAACCATATTCCGCCAACCTTTATTATAGGTGATTGAACCACCCAAAAATGCGACTGTCCCTCTTTTATCTTTAGTAAATTTTATTTGGCTGTTTTTCACCCCCCCTCGTAAATTATGGTAGATTTTTGATTCCAATTTTGGCTTAGGAAATAAAGGACTATCAAAATCAAATTCCCAATCAGAAGGTTCGTTTTTAAGAAACCCATGCTTCCATAAAAATGCTTCGGATTGATACATGGTATAATTAAAAAACACATCTGTATTTTTTTTTCGGAACCAAGTGCTATTAAAGAAACCGTGGTCGGCACCAAAAGCAGGAACCAGCATACATTCATTTCCATTGTCTTTCATCAGTCGCTCAAACCGAATCGCATTTTCAAACGGAACAGTTTTATCCATCGTTCCATGAAAAATAAGACAAGGAGGAATATTTTCTTTTACCTGATGACAAGGCGAGATTTCAGTTTCGCGGCCTTTAACTTTTTCTGCACCATATCCTTTTTTACTCGTATCTAAAACAGGATTAAAAAGAATCATCGCATTTGGAACAGAACTAACTGAAAAGTCTTCACCAAATTCTTCATGATCGGAAATAACGCCAGTACAGGCCGCCACATGGCCACCTGCAGAACCACCGCTTGCAATAATTTGAGTTGAATTAACGCCAAGTTTACTTGCATTTTTACGCACCCAACGAATAGCCGATTTACCATCTTGAACACATTCAAAAGGTGAAGTATTATGATTTTTTTTTACACGATATTCAGCTGAAATTGCAACCATTCCCAATTTCGCAAAAAAAGCACTTTGCTGATAAAATTGTCTCGGATGACCACCTGTCCAGCCACCGCCAAAAAAAGAAACTATTGCCGGGCGCCTATCGCCAACAGAATAATTATCCGGATAAAAAATGTAAAAGGCTAAATCGCCTTGCGGTGTTTGTTTGTATACAATTGTGTCGTCAGGAGTATAATTCTGTGCATAAGTACCAAAAATTATTGTTACTGCAAATATCACTAAAAGGCTAATTTTTTTTTTCACAACATTTCAATTTTAAGTTTTTTCTACTATAATTTATTTTTTTCATTAGATATACGAAGTGCCAGAGCTGGTGCTTACCCTTTCATAATTAAAGTATTATTTTGGACAGAACAAACAGGAGTTGGATGCCTGTATGATTACATTTATCGCACTTGAATCCATCACTCCACTTAATATGTACCAGATATTCTTTACAGTTTTTATCCTTTGAATAATTCCATTAAACATTGATTTTATTAGCATCTAAGATATGAATTTATCTACTGACCTGTATTTATTTTTTATAATTCATCTAATTTAAAATTTTCAGAAAATTA
>JADGFH010000799.1 GCA_016743925.1 Labilibaculum sp. | reverse complement strand
TATATTTAGATGAACAAGTTGATATGTGATTTTTCAGCTTCTTCGAGGTAGGTTGCAACACCTCCAATTGTTACTCCATCAAGAAGTTCATCTTTGTCTACACCCATAACATCCATAGACATTTGGCAAGCGATCATTTCAACTCCATTTTCCATTGCGGTAGTAAGCATGTCTTCTAAAGAATCAACTTTTTTAGACATCATTCTTTTCTTCATCATTTTTGATCCTAAGCCCATCATATTCATTTTTGATAGTTTTAGATCACCGACACCATCTGCCATCATTTTTCCAAACATTTTCCCCATCATGTCCTTCTGAACTTTTGGTTTGTCTGCTTTTTTGATGACATTTAATCCCCAAAAAGTAAAGAATAAGGTAACTTTATTACCTGTAGCAGCTGCACCGTTTGCAATAACCAGTGATGCTAATGCTCGGTCCATATCATCAGAAAAAACCACCATTGTTTTATTTTTAGCTATGCCTGTAGCTGAAGCAATTGTTTGTTCTTCCTTTTTTTGCTTTTCGATAACTGCAGAAATAATTCCTTTATCAGAGTCAACAGAAATCAATTTATTTCCGGTCATGTTACACCATGATTTTACATCTGTTGCAAAACCTTGGTCAGTTACCTTTTGAATTAATCGATCACCATTTTCAAGTCGGTCAATTTCCTTTTTCAATTTTATAATTGGGCCAGGACATTGCAAACCACAAGCATCTACTTCAATTGTTTTTATGTTAGCTTGAACTTCTGTTGCAGTCGATTTAGGTTTCCCACGATAGATATGACTATCCTTGGCAATATAGCTAGATTCAAAAATATCTTCGTTGCTTTGTTTGCACGTTGCGTGTTCGTAGGTTTTGTATCCACCACTTAAATTTACAACATTCGAATAGCCTTTTTGCATTAATATTCTTGCTGCAAAGTAGCCACGTAAACCAACACCACAGTATATAATAATTTTTTTATCCTTTGGAATCTCATCCAAGCGATTACGAATTTGGTCTACCTCGATGTTAATAGCACCTTCGATATTTCCCAATTCAAATTCGTCTGGAGTTCGAACATCTAAAATGAAATTATTAGGAGCATGCAATTGGTGTAATTCATCCCAATGAATAATGTTCACTAGTCCTTCTATGATATTTCCTGCAGTAAATCCAGCCTGATTCACAGGATCTTTTGCTGAAGAGTAAGGAGGAGCATAGGCATGTTCAATTTCTTGAAGGTCGTAAATGCTTCCTCCTTTTTGTAATACTGTAGCAATGAGGTCTGTTCTTTTATCAACACCGTCATACCCGATTACTTGTGCACCGTAAAGCTTTCCACTTTTAGGATCAAACATGATTTTAATGGTGGTTGGCATTGCGCCAGGATAATATCCTGCATGCGATCCACCATGAGTAATGTTAGAGATGTATTCAATGCCTTCTTTTTTTAGCACTTTTTCTGCAAGACCAGTTGAACCAACCGTTAAATCGAATACTTTAGCAATAGCAGTTGCAATCGCTCCTTTGTATTTTTGCTTGTGTCCTAAAACTAAATTATTGGCCAATATTCGTCCTTGCTTGTTTGCAGGACCGGCCAGATATGCATTCATGTATTTTCCTGTAATAGGATGAGGAAAGGCAATGGCATCTCCTAAGGCATATACATTTGAATCGCTAGTTTGTAGGTATTCGTTTACTTTTATTCCTCCGTTTGGAGCCAATATAATACCAGCTTCTTTAATTAATTTGGTTTCTGGTCTTACGCCAATTGATAAGATTACCATATCAGCTTCAACTTTTCGGCCAGATTGCAAAAGAACATTCAAATGATCTTCATCTCTTTTGAATTCACTTACACCATCTTTTAAATAAAACTCAACATTTTTAGTTTTTAGATGTTGATGTACTACGGCTGCCATTTCATAATCAAGAGGAGTCATTACTTGCTCTGCCATTTCGATAATGGTAACCATCATTCCTAAATGGTGAAGATTTTCGGCCATTTCTAAACCAATAAAACCACCTCCAACAACAACCGCTTTCTTTGGCTTGTTTTCGTTAACAAAAGTCTTAATCTTATCTGTGTCTTTTACATTGCGAACTGTAAAAATAGCATTGTCTTGAATACCTGGAATAGGTGGCTTAATTGGTTCTGCACCAGGAGATACTATTAATTTATCGTAGGATTCAGTATAAGAGGTTTTATTTAGAAGATCATTGATTTCTACCAATTTGTTCTCGCGATCGATTCTAACAACTTCATTGTGAATCCTTACATCAACATTAAGTCTTTTGTTAAAACTCTCAGGAGTTTGTAGTAATAAGTTTTCACGTTCGGTAATTACATCACCAACATAGTAAGGTAAACCACAATTTGCATAGGAAATGTGTTCTCCTCTTTCAAACATGATAATCTCTGCCGATTCATCCATTCTTCTTAGACGAGCAGCAGTTGTAGCCCCTCCGGCTACTCCGCCAATTATTAAATACTTTGCCATTATATATTATTCAAAAAGTTATTTTCGCTTCATCTCCATATGTAGATATCCATATATATGAAATACGAAAGTAATGTTTTATTGAAATTTAATACTACTAAGTATTGAAATGCTGATATGTTTTACAACACTCATCTTCTAGTGTGGGTGGTGTAGTGTCTTATATTTAGCATGTTGTGAGACTTTGTGAATTCTTTCACATATGAATTTAATGAGATTATTCCCGTTATATGTGTGTGATTATTGAACAGTTAATTATAGAAGAAAGAATTATAATTAGATAAGAAAGAATTGATAGAATATTATTTTCTTTATGGTACAGATCGAATATCATGATAAAATGTGAGAATATAAATTTTAGTTTTCCCCAACAAGTTATTTGTGAAGATCTTAGTTTTGAGATTAAAGTAGGGGAATCTATTTGTTTTAGTGGACCTTCGGGGCTGTCTC
>JADGFH010000054.1 GCA_016743925.1 Labilibaculum sp. | reverse complement strand
GTTTATACTAAGCCAGAATCAAACACTCTTTTAGATGCGAAGATAGACGAACCAGTTAGCCAAAATAACAAGTTGCTAACTACTGACGGGAGCGGTAATATTGTTTGGGCAGATAAGACTGCTTTTACCGATACTGATGATCAAATTCTTTCTTTAATAGGTAATAAAATAGCTATAAGTGAAGGAAACGAAATTGATTTATCATCTATTTTAGTTGATGATAAGAATTTAAGTGATGTACTTAACACAGGTAATGATGCAGGGGGAAAACATATTAAGAATCTTTTAAGCCCTGTTGATGATAAAGATGCCGCAACAAAACTGTATGTAGATGGTTTATTATCAGCAAAAGTTGATAAAGTAACAGGTAAAGATCTTTCTACAAATGACTACACCAATGCTGATAAAGCAATTGTGGACGATGCCGAGCAAAAAAGCAATAAAAATGTTGCTGGTGGTTACCCTGGATTAGATTCCAACAAGAAAATTGATGAATCTCAATTGCCAAAAATTACAGTTGGAAATGTTTATGCTGTAAATAATGAAACAGAGCAATTGGCTCTTTCAGCAAGTAGAGGTGATGTTGCTGTTCGTAGCGACGAAAATAAAACCTATATGCACAATGGCGGTTCAGTTGGGAATATGACCGATTGGACAGAAATGAAAACACCATCGGGAGAAGTGTTTAGCGTAAATGGTAAAAAAGGAGATGTAACACTAAATATTGTTGATATTCCTGGTTTACAGGTTGAATTGGATGGAAAATCCAACGCAGGAGATTCTTATACCAAGCTAGAATCGGATAATTTACTAGATGTTAAAATTGATAAGCCAACAGGTGAGAACGATAAGATGTTAACAACAGATACTAGTGGTAATTTGGTATGGTCAGATAAAAATATATTTACCAATACTGATGATCAAACATTATCATTATCTGGAACGAACTTAGGTATTGCAGATGGAAATACTGTGGATCTTTCAATGATTAGCTCTGATGATCAGTTATTAACAAAGATAGGTTCTACTCTTACATTGGAAAATGGTGGATCTGTTACATTGAATGATGATAATGTTACTAATGAAATTCAGGATTTAAGTTTAGTTGGTGGTATATTAAAAATTACTAACAATGCAACTGCAACTAGTATTGATTTGAGTTCATATCAAGATAATACTGATTCTCAATTATTAAATATATCAGGAAGTACTTTAAGTATTTCAAATGGTAATAGCATTAATTTGACTGGGGTAAGTCTGGATGAACAAGTGTTAAGTTTATTGGGAAGTACTTTAAGCATTAGTAATGGAAATGATGTTGATTTAAGCGATGTTAGTTCAGATGATCAAAATTTAAGTGAAGTATTAAGCCAAGGTAACAATGCAGGATCAAGTCAGATTAAGAATTTGGTAGATCCTACTGATGATAAGGATGCTACAACTAAGATTTATGTGGATGGTTTGGCATCAATGAAAGTTGATAAGGAAGCTGGAAAGCAATTGACCAGTAACGATTATACTGATTCAGATAAAGCAATTGTAACTGATGCTGAACAGAAGAGTAATAAGAATGAAGCAAATGGTTATGCAGGTTTGGATATTAATAAGAAGATTGACGAATCTCAGTTGCCAAAAATAACAGTTGGTAATGTTTATGCGGTAAACAATGAAGTAGAACAATTGGCATTAACTGCCGTAACGGGTGATGTAGCAGTCCGTAGTGATGAGAACAAGACATATATGCATAACGGTGGTTCAGTTGGCGATATGACAGACTGGACAGAGATGAAAACTCCATCGGGCGAGGTGTTTAGTGTAAACGGAAAGAAAGGTGATGTTACTTTAAATATTGTTGACATTCCTGGTTTACAAACAACCATTAACAATATGGCTGATATAAGTAATGTGTATACTAAACCCGAAACTAATGCTTTACTAGATAATAAAATTGATAACCCAAGTGGACAGAACAATAAGATACTTGCTACTGATGCAACAGGCACATTAATATGGGCAGATAAATCTGTATTTACAGATTCAGATGATCAAACCTTAAGTTTGAATGGTAAGAAAATTGCAATTAGCGAAGGGAATGAGATTGATCTTACAGCACTTTTGGTAGACAATCAGGATTTAGCAGATGTACTTACACAAGGTAATAGTGCTGGAGGAAAGAATATTAAAAACCTATTAAACCCTGTTGATGATCAGGATGCAACGACTAAATTGTATGTTGATGGATTGGTTGATGCCAAAGTTGACGAAGTAGCAGGTAAGCAATTATCAACCAACGATTATACCGATGCTGATAAAGCAATTGTGGACGATGCCGAGCAAAAAAGCAATAAAAATGTAGCGGGTGGTTACTCTGGATTAGATTCCAACAAGAAAATTGATGAATCTCAATTGCCAAAAATTACAGTTGGAAATGTTTATGCTGTAAATAATGAAACAGAGCAATTGGCTCTTTCAGCAAGTAGAGGTGATGTTGCTGTTCGTAGCGACGAAAATAAAACCTATATGCACAATGGCGGTTCAGTTGGGAATATGACCGATTGGACAGAGATGAAAACACCATCAGGAGAGGTGTTTAGCGTTAATGGTAAGAAAGGTGATGTACTATTAAATATTGTAGATATTCCAGGTTTACAAACAGAGTTAGATGGAAAAGCGGATGCTGGAACATCATATACCAAAACGGAATCAGATGCCTTGTTTAATGGTAAAATTGATGAACCATCAGGTGAGAACGATAAGATGTTAACAACTGATGCAACAGGAAATTTGGTATGGGCTGATAAGGCAACTTTTACCGATACTGATGATCAAACGTTAAACCTTATAGGAACCACATTAGAAATTGCAGATGGTAATACCGTTGATTTATCTGCAATAAGCTCAGATGATCAGGCATTAAGCAAGTTGGGTTCAAGCATAACATTAGAAAATGGAGGATCTGTAACATTGAATGATGATGATGCAAGTAACGAGATTCAAGATTTAAGTTTGGTAGGTAATACATTAAAAATTACTAACAATACATCAGCAACAATTCTTGATTTATCATCATTTAAAGATAATGCTGATGATCAGTTATTAACAAAAACAGGCAATTCAATTAGTCTTGAAAATGGAGGAACAGTTACCCTTAATGATGACGATAACTCTAACGAGCTTCAGAATTTATCAGGAGCAGTGCTTGATGGATCGAATGTACTGAATTTAAGTATTGAAAATGGAACTGGTACAACGGTTGATTTATCTGCATTAGCAGACAATACAGACGATCAGACCTTGAGTCTTGCAGGAATGGTATTATCTATTAAAGATGGTAATAGTGTAGATCTTTCTACAACAGGTAGCGATGATCAAAACCTTACAGAAGTATTATCTGAAGGTAACGATGCAGGTGGTGTTCAAATTAAAAACATTGCAGATCCAACAGAGGATCAGGATGCCGTTACTCGTTATTACTCACAAGGGCAATTAAATACAAAGGTTGATAAAGAAGCTGGTAAGCAGTTGTCAAGTAACGATTATACCGATGCAGAGAAATTGATAGTTGCCGATGCAGAACTTCAGACCAACAAGAATGCAGTAAATGGATATGCTGGTTTGGATTCTAATAAGAAGATCGATGAGTCGCAATTGCCAAAAATGACAGTAGGAAATGTTTATGCGGTAAATTCAGAAGCAGAACAATTAGCATTATCAGCTGTAACAGGTGATGTAGCTGTTCGTAGCGACGAGAACAAAACTTATATGCACAATGGTGGTGTGGCTGGAGATATGACTGATTGGACAGAGATGAAAACTCCAACAGGTGAAGTTTTTAGTGTTAATGGAAAGAAAGGTGATGTTGTAATTAATGTTGCTGATATTCCAGGTCTTCAGACTACAATTAACAATATGTCCGATTTGAGCAATGTATATACAAAAGTAGAATCCAATACATTATTTGATGGTAAAATTGACGAGCCAAGTGGTGAAAACTCTAAGGTTTTAACAACCGATAGTAGTGGTAATTTAGTGTGGGCAGATAAAAACAGTTATACTGACACTGATGATCAGACTTTAAATTTAGCCGGTAATGTAATTAGCATTTCAGAAGGAAACGCTGTAGATCTTTCGTCTATTTTGGTTGATGATCAGGATTTGGGAGATGTATTAACTTCTGGTAATGATGCTAAGAACAATCAAATTAAAAATTTAGCCGCTCCAACGGACGATAAAGATGCGGTAAATAAGATTTATGTTACTGGAGAATTGTTTAAAAAAGTTGACACGGAAGTAGGTAAAGGATTATCAAGTAATGATTATACAGATGCTGAAAAACTAGTAGTAGCTGATGCCGAACAGCAGAGTAATAAAAATATTGCTGGTGGATACCCTGGCCTTGATATAAATAAGAAAATTGATGAATCACAATTGCCAAAAATTACCGTAGGTAATGTCTTTGCAGTTGATTCGGAAATAGAACAATTGGCTTTAAGTTCAAGTAGAGGAGATGTAGCTGTGCGTAGCGACGAGAACAAAACCTATATGCACAATGGTGGAGCTGATGGTACAATGGCCGACTGGACAGAGATGAAAACACCATCGGGTGAAGTATTTAGTGTAAATGGTAAAAAAGGTGATGTTACTTTAAATATTGTGGATATCCCTGGCTTACAAGATGAATTAGATGACAAGGCTGATGCAGGAATATCATACACCAAAACAGAATCTGATGCGCTATTGGAAAATAAGATTGATGTGCCAGCAGGTGAAAATGATAAAATGTTAACTACTGATGCAACGGGTGCTTTGATTTGGGCTGATAAAACGAGCTTTACGGATACTGACGATCAAACATTAAGCATTTCGGGTACAACATTAAGTATTGATGATGGGAATTCAGTTGACCTATCAGGAGTGAGTACTGATGATCAAACTTTAACAAAACTTGGATCAACCATTACATTGGAAAATGGTGGTAGCATAACTCTTAGCGATGATGAAGCAACCAATGAGATACAAGATTTAAGTCTTACAGGTGATTTGTTGACAATTACAAATAATGTTTCTGCTACAAATATCGATTTAACA
The DNA here is from genome assembly GCA_016743925.1 of Labilibaculum sp. GTDB lineage: Bacteria > Bacteroidota > Bacteroidia > Bacteroidales > Marinifilaceae > Labilibaculum. The sequence goes on along the minus strand of JADGFH010000054.1, from coordinate 9,902 downwards.
CCTTATAAAGACAATACCGATGACCAATTCATAAGTTTAGTTGATACTGATTTGAGTATTAGTAATGGAAATAGCATTAACCTTTCAGGAAGCGCGATTGTTCTAAAAGAAGATTTGGTAGACAATTTAATCGATGGAGGAACAGATAAGGCCTTAACTGCAGAACAAGGTAAAATTCTTAAAGAGGGTTTAGATGGCTTGAAAACTGCGGATGTATATTACGGTTTTAAATCGGGTATTACGCTTGATGCAGCGAGTATTCAAACTTTAACAAAATCAAATACCCCACAAGGAGTATATACAGGTATTACTTTAAATGTTGTGAAAGATTTACCATTCACTTTGGCGGTACCTGCCTCATGGAGAAATCCACAGATGTTTTTAGATACAGATGATGCCACTAGCTTTTTACTGGTTATTGGTAATGTTGAAATCAATTCAATTCAATATAACATTTATCAAACTATTACTATTGGAGCTGAAAACACTGTTGGTGTTACGCTAAAATAAATTAGACTTCATTAAATATGCTTGTGCATAACAGCTGGATTGAATTATTCACAGTTTTTTGTACAAGCATTAAATAAGTTTTGTGAAACAGTTTAAAGGTATTTTGTAAAAATCGACATATGAAGAAATTATTAAAATTAACGGTAATGTTTTTCTTTGTGCTGATAAGCCTAAATCAGTTATCTGCGCAAGAAAAACTAAGCGATAAAACCATAAGCGTTCCTTCATGGCTTAATAAGGCCATAGTAAAGGGAAATCAAATATATGGTGGACACCATATTTATGCAGATTGGACTGCCTATACAAGTGAAATGAAAACGTCTCGAGTTAAGCTAGGAATGTTAATGACTATTCTAGACTCGGATGGTAGTGGAACAGTACAAACCTATTATCTTAAAAATTGGGCTGCTACAACGGCAGTTCCATTACAAGGTGAATGGGAAAAAATGAAGAATACTTTGGCCGAAATTCTCGAAACAGATAACGATGCTGGAGCTTATCAAATAAAGAACTTACTCGATCCTACCGACGATCAGGATGCGGTAACAAAAATTTATGTCGATAACCAAACGGGCGATGCAGTGGCTACTCCGGTAACCAATACCGAAATGTATGCCATTTCATCTCCTTCTGAAGGGCAATTGGTATTCTGTACCGATTGTAGCCCTTCGGGTACTTTAATGATTTACGAAAACGGTAGTTGGATTAGCTTAGGAAAAGGAAACTCTTCTCCTAAAGCAATATCGGTTGTTCAAACAGGAACAGTTTTAAAGGCTACAAATAATCTGAATGGCTCGTATACTTTTTTAGATTTGGATGGAGATACAGAGGGAACTTCGACTTTTCAATGGTATCGTGCAGACGATGCAAGTGCAATAAACGAATCTGCGATTTCAGGCGAAACAGGAACAACTTATACCATAACTGTTGCCGATGTTGATAAATATATTCGTTTTGCAGTTAAACCTTGGGCTACAGCAGGTGTACTAGAAGGTGTCGAAGCGAAAGCTTCAATCTTTATAGGACCTGTTTTACGTAATGAAGAACCAGTAGCAAATTCAGTGGCTATTACTATAGCTAGTGTACTTAAAGAAGGATATAACCTTACTGGTGCATATTCTTATGCCGACTCTGAGAATGATGTTGAAAGTGGAACCACCCTTCAATGGTATCGAGCTGATGATAATGCAGGAAGCAACGAAGCCGCTATCTCAGGTGCAACAAATGCGACTTATACCATGGCTGGAACCGATGTAGGTAAATACATTCGCTATGGTGTAATTCCAGCAGCAGCAACAGGAAATTCTCCTGGTGTTGAGACTTACTCAAGCTATACAGCTGCAGTATTGGCCAACGAGGTGCCAACTGCAAGTTCTGTAACAGCTATGCCTGTCAGCGTTGTTAAAGAAGGATACGTGCTTAACGGTAGCCATACATATAACGATACCGAAGGAAATACTGAAAGCGGAACAGCATTACAGTGGTACTGTGCCGATGATAATGCAGGAACTAACGAAGTTGCTATCTCAGGTGCAATAAATGCAACTTATACCATGGCTGGAACCGATGTAGGTAAATACATTCGCTATGGTGTAATTCCAGCAGCAGCAACAGGAAATTCTCCTGGTGTTGAGGCATACTCAAACTATACGGCAGCAGTATTGGCCAACGAAGTGCCAACAGCAAGTGCAGTAACAATTACACCTGCCAGTGTTGTTAAAGAAGGATACGTGCTTAACGGTAGCTATACATATAACGATACCGAAGGAAATACTGAAAGCGGAACAGCATTACAGTGGTACCGTGCCGATGATATTACAGGAAGCAACGAAGCAGCTATTTCAGGTGCAACAAATGCAACATATACCATGACTGGAACCGATGTGGGTAAATATATTCGCTATGGTGTAACTCCAGCAGCAGGTACCGGTAATTCTCCTGGAGTTGAAACATTCTCATTTTACGAAGGAGTAGTACTTGCTAATGAAGTTCCAACTGCTAATTCAGTAACTGTTGATATTGTGAGTGTTATTAAAGAAGGTAACGATCTTAACGGTAGCTATACTTATGGTGATACTGAAGGCGATTTAGAAAGCGGCACAACATTACAATGGTACCGTGCCGACGATAATACAGGAACCAATGAACTTGCCATTTCAGGTGAAACCACCGCAACTTATACGATGACTGGAACTGATGTAGGCAAATATATTCGTTATGGTGTAACTCCAGCAGCAGGTACCGGTAATTCTCCTGGAGTTGAAACATTCTCACTTTACGAAGGAGTAGTACTTGCTAATGAAGTTCCAACTGCTAATTCAGTAACTGTTGATATTGTGAGTGTTATTAAAGAGGGTTATGAGCTTAATGCAAATTATACATACGGGGATACAGAGGGTGATGTAGAATCAGGTACTATTATTCAGTGGTATATTGCTGACGATAATACAGGAACAAACGAAACTGCTATTTCGGGTGAAACAGGTATAAACTATACTATGCAAGCCAGTGATGTAGGTAAATACATTAGATATAGTGTAACGCCAGGAGCAGCAACAGGTAATAGTCCTGGAATATTGGTTGATGCAGTACGCGTTGGACCAGTATTGGCCAATGAAGTACCGACAGCAGCAAGTGTAAATTTTACAGGTGAATTATTAATTACTAAAACGCTTACTGGTACATATACTTATGGTGATACCGAAAGTGATATAGAAAGTGGAACTACGTTTAAGTGGTACCGTGCTAATGATGCTGCAGGTACAGGTGCAACAGAAATAACGGGTGCAACAGCTAATACTTATATATTGTCATCTAATGACGTAAATAAATACATCTCTTTTGTGGTAGTGCCGGCAGCTAGTTCTGGTAATTCACCAGGAGTAGAAACATTATCATCATATCAAGGACCAATTGAATATACACCACTTTCTTTGGATGTAACGCGCACACCATTTTTTGGAGATGTTTGTGAAAACCTTGATCCAGGGAGTTTTGTTGCAGCAATATCAGGAGGTTCGGGGAATTATGATATACAATGGTACGAAGATGACGACTCTGATTTTACAATGGATGCAGTTTTGCTTACAGGGCAAACTAGCGAGACTTACGATCCGTTAAATATCCATGTATCAATGCAAAATTCCAACCATACACATTATGTTGGAGTAATTATTACTGATACAGAATCAGCACAAAGTATTTCAAAAAGTGTTAATTTTCAATATTCAGAAAGTTGTGTTGAAATCATGTCTCCATTAGAAGGTGCAAAGTTACAAAATAATATGTCGTATATGATTTCATGGCATAATTCGCAAGGTGCGTCCACTTATGCAATTTCATATAGTATCGATGATGGATTAAATTGGAATATAATAAGTGCGTTAGAGTCAGGTATTTCAATTATGTGGACGCCATCATCTTCTGGAATAAACTCTTTTACTCAAGCGAAAATAAAAGTGCTAGATAATTCTACTTCAAAAGAAGTTATAGTAAATGTTGTCATTTATCCACCAATTACAGTTTCTGTTACAAGAAGTGGCAGTGGAGATGTTTGTGAAAACCATGATCCAGGAAGCTTTAGTGTAACATATAGTGGAGGTAGTGGTAGCTTTACTAAACAATGGTATGAGAATAATAACAATTTACTTTCTTCGGGTACTGCTGTTGGTACAGGTACAAATAACTATGATTCTAGTTCGGTTGATTATTATAATGATAGTGATCATACCCATTTTGTAGGCGTAGAAGTTACTGATAATGTTCTTGGATTTACTGAACAAAATTATGTAGAATTTGCTTATACAAAAGACTGTTGGTCGTGTGGAATGGATATTGCAGTGAATCATACAACAACTGGAGGTGTTGCTCCTGAAGATAAAACGGTGAATTATAAAACTGTTTCTTATGATGGTAAATGTTGGATTGCACAGAATCTAGGTGCAACGAATCAGGCAAGTTCAGCCATTGATAATACGGACGAATCTGCTGGATGGTATTGGCAGTTTAGTCAAAAGCAGGGATATGTTGGATCAACCTCTCCATGGGATACTTCTACATTTGATCCTGGTGACTGGTTAGCAGAAAATGATCCTTGCGAGTTGGAATTAGGTCAAGGTTGGCGAGTTCCGAGCAATAATGAATGGATTAGTGCTCTTGCAGCAGAAAGCTGGAGTAATCATAATGATGCGTATTCTTCTGTGTTAAAGTTACATTCTGCAGGTTATTTGGGAGTTTTTGATGGTTTATTGTCTTTTCGAGGTAGTTCTGGTGTTTTCTGGAGTAGCAGTGAAGGAGGCGGAGGAGGACATTACTTCTTCCAAAACAGTGGTACCGTGGGAATGTATACCATACAAAAGAACGCAGGAGTTCCTTTGCGTTGTGTTAGAGATAATTGATTTAAATCATTATTTAGGCTATCTATTAATAAAATTGTATAGGTTGATTGAAAATTAAATTTCAAAAATTAGTGCTAGTAATTAAATTATAACAATCATAATGCTAGCACTAATTATTTTTTTTAATATGATAATCTGTTGTAATCTTTTTATAAGTACGTCTGTGTGGAATAGACTTCAGATATGAATGTTATGTATGAATTCATAGGTAAAAAAAAGATTTTATATGAGTCTGTAAAAAGAAAAAAATGGAAAAACTACTAAAAATAATGCTTGTGTTTTTTATTGTGTTGGCAAGTTTAAATCCCTTGGCAGCACAAGAAAAACTTAGCGATAAACCACTTGCAGTTCCTGCATGGCTTAACAAAGCCATTGTAAGAGCCAACCAAGTGCATGGTGGGCACCATGTTTATGCTGATTGGACAGCTTATGCCAGCGAATTAAAAACTTCGCGTGTTAAACTAGGAATGTTAGTTACTATTCTCAATTCCGATGGAAGTGGCACAGTGCAAACCTACAACCTAAAAACATGGGCAACAACAACGGCACTACCCTTGCAAAGCGAATGGGAAAAAGTAAAAAATACTTTGGCCGAAATTCTAGAACAAAATAAGGATGCTGGAGGCTTTCAAATTAAAAACTTGCAAGATCCAACTGATGATCAGGATGCAGTAACAAAAATTTATGTAGACTCTCAAGTGGGTGAATTTTTGGTAACATCCGTAACTGAAACAGAAATGTATGCTATCACATCACCAGCGAAGGGTAAGTTGGTAATGTGTTCCGATTGCAGTGTATCGGGTACTCTAATGATATATTATAATGGTAGTTGGATTAGTTTGGGAGATGGTAACTCATCACCAAAGGCAACTGCAGTGGCACAAGCAGGTGCAGTGTTAAAAGCAGCATTTAACCTAAATGGCTCTTACGTTTATCTCGATTTAGACAGCGATGCAGAAAGCGGATCGACCTATCAATGGTATCGTGCCGATGATGCAGGTGGTACTAATGAAATTGCTATTGCAGGAGCAACGGCAACAACTTACACCATGCAAGTAGCCGATGTAGGTAATTATATCCGTTTTGCTGTTAAGCCACGAGCTGCAACAGGTGTGGTAGAAGGAATCGAGGTTAAGAAATCAACGTTCATTGGTCCGGTAATACCAAACGAAGTGCCAACAGCACATTCATTAGCAATTAATATTGCGAGTGTGCTAAAAGAGGGGTATAGTTTAAATGGTAATTATTCGTATAGTGATGTTGAAGGCGATGCTCAGAGTGGAACTACTTATATGTGGTATCGAGCGGACGATAACGGAGGAACTAACGAAACTGCCATTGCAGGTGCAACAAACACATCTTACACTATGACAGCTTTGGATGTAAATAAATACATTCGTTTTGGAGTGATACCTGCTGCTGCTACAGGTAACAGCCCAGGAAACGAGGTGTTTTCGGATTATGAAGGTGCTATTTTGGCTAATGAAGTTCCATTAGCATCAAGCGTTAATTTTACGGGGATATTAGCAATTACACAAACCCTCAGTGGGACCTATTCATATAGCGATACCGAAGGTGATCCAGAAAATGGTACTACTTTTAAATGGTACAGAGCCAATAATGCAGCAGGAACAGGTGCAGTTGAAATTGCTGGAGCAACAGCAACAAATTACATTTTAACAACTGCCGATGTAGGTAATTACGTATCCTACGCTGTAACACCTAGGGCAAGTTCAGGTAACTCACCAGGTAACGAGGTATTCTCGGTTTATCAGGGGCCAATTTTAGATAACTTACCTCCTGTTGCTTCAAGTGTTACATTTGCTGGGGATTTAATGGATACCAAAACACTAACGGGTTCTTATGTATATTCTGATAATGAAGGTGATGCCGAAGGGATTACAACTTTTAAATGGTATAGAGCCAATGATGCCGCAGGTTCAGGAGTTGTAGAGATTTCTGGAGCGATTACAGACTCATATGATATTGTTACTGATGATGTTGGGAAATACATATCATATGCTGTTACTCCTGTATCATTATCTGGTAGTGCCACTGGTAGTGAAGCCTTATCGCCATATCAAGGACCAGTGTCAGCGAATTTAGTTCCAGTTATTGCCTCTTCTACAGTAACGGGTGCAACCTTGCAAGTAGGATATCAGCTTGGTGCAAACTATAGTGGATATAGCGATGCCGAAGGTGATCCTGAAGGCACCCATCTTTATCAGTGGTATATTGCTAATGATAATAGTGGTACAGGTAGTATTGCAATTTCTGGAGAAACAGGCAATACATATGATATTTTAAGTGGTGATATAGGGAAGTATATAAGTGTAGGAATTACTCCAATAGCTACAGCAGGTAATAGTCTGGGTATTGAAGTTTTAGCTGACTACGTAGGTGCAATTTTACCTAATCAAGCTCCTGTTATTACAGGTTTATCTTTACCGAGTTCATTGTATCAAACTGCTTCAGTAAATGCAACATATACTTATAGTGATAATGAAAATGATGCTGAAGGAACTCACATTTACAATTGGGAAATAGCGGTTGATAATATGGGATCAGGAGCAGGTAGCGTTAGTACATCGTCAAGTTATACTTTGCAAGCTGCTGATATTGGTAAATATTTACGATTGACCATGACTCCAAAAGCATTAGTCGGTAACTTAACAGGTACTCCAGTTCAAACAAGTTGGGTAGGTCCTGTAAAAGAATGTGGAGGCACAATTTCGCATAATGGAACGACGTATAACACGGTTCTGTTAACACCTCCAGGAAAAGATGCTTCATGTTGGATGAAAGAAAGTATTCAAGGGAATTTTTCTGGTATAGCTAAATTTTCACAGAATTCTGTTACAAACTATTATTCAGCCAAGGATGTTTTAGGTAATCCCTATGGAACGATTCCAGAACAGCCAGTTGATTATAGACATGAAACAAATTTATGTCCAAGTGGTTGGGCCTTGCCTAGTTACCAGGATTTTGAGAGTATTAGGGGTGCACTTAGTGAAATTTCTAAATTACATTGGAATATAGGAGGAATGATTGAGTATGACAGTTCTACAGGTTGGTCGTCTATTAATAATTCTGTGCAAATTATATTGGGATCTAATTATTCAGTTGCAGGAGATAGATTCATATCTTCATCAACGTATAGTTATTATTTTTCAGGAGATAATGTGACACGTCAAGGGCAAGTATATCAATGGTTCTCGTCTATATCATGGGAAAGGAATTATTTCTATCAAATTAAATGCATAAAGAAATAGAATATTCGCAAATAAAATTGTTATGAAATATATTTTAGTTTTAATTCTTGTTTTTTTTAGTTTTCGGGTTGGGTTTACCAACCCGAAAACAAATATGTACAGACAGTTAATTGTTGTTTTACCTGATTCTAATATTTATAATGTTTCATTTGTAATATGGCAAAATGGTAATAGTAAGGTCGTCCCAATGAGTGAAGAATCTAAAAGAGATTCATTAATTTATAAAATACCAACTAAAAATCTGCCATGTGTGACTAGCTTGGAATTTAGGATGTTAACTGGTAATAAAAGGTCAATGTCTTTAGAAGTTGTTATGTCAGATAAAGATTTACGTATATCGCTACCCGATTGGAATAGTAATCCGCATTGGCATGGAGATCATGAAAATATAGCAAATGAAAATTTTGTTAGAAATAATTTTAATCAAAAACAGCGTTTACAGATTTTGCAAAATTTTATATCAAACTATGCTGAGCGAGATGAATTGTTAAATCTTGCTCTTAAAACCTATAAACAGCAAAGAGAAGAGTATAATCAGTGGGTGAGCAGACAAATTAATAAAAATGAAAACTTGTGGATTAGCCATTTCTGGAAAAATCAATTTTTTACAAAAGCTGAGATAACAACTGATAAAGAAAAAAATCTTCATGAAGTAATTGAGTATACTTTTGAATTTGAAGACTTCAAAGATACCACTCTATTAAATTCGGATTATTTCCTTAAGCTAATCAACAATTACATGAGTATGAACGAAATGTTAGTCCAGGCTACCAAAGCGAATCGAGATAGTTTGATGACAAAAGCTGGTCGTGAGTTAGCACAAAAAGCTTCAATGGGGCATCCTCGTTTATATGGTTGGGTTGTTGATTATTTGTATACCAATTATGAAAGGTATTCTATTCACATGGGAATTGTTATGCTTCAGGATCATATTAATAATCCAAATTGCTTAACTTATAAAAAACAAGAAATCAATCGCCGATTGGAAGGTATAAATCGCTTAATGCCTGGGAAAACAACAGCTTTGTTACAATTGGAAAATGGTGCAAAAGAGGTTGTGGATGTTTTTAATAAAACGGATAAGCCTTTACTTCTCTTCTTTTATGAATCGGATTGTGGCCATTGTGAAGGACTTTTAGAAAGAATAAAATATTGGCATACAACTACTGATGCATCTTCTCAAATATCAATTTGTACAATATCTTTAGATGAAGATTATAATACTTGGAAAAAATATCATAAAGAAAAAGACTATGAGTGGAAGGATTTGCATGCTCCTGGAGGAATTAATGGTAAGGTGGCTAAGGATTATGTATTGTTATCAACGCCAACAATGATTGTTCTAGGAAAAAATAATTTGATTGAAAATGTACCAAAAAATATTATTGACCTTTTTGAATTTCTGTATGACGAGAAAGAGAAAGAAGTGTATTTGAATATAATCATGAAGGATGATTAACTTGAAGGGGGTAATAAGGCAATGTCATTAAGTTAAGACTTAAGGTTGTGAATATCAGCAATATATCTTGATACTTTGCGATGTTTTCAGTATCTTTATATATGTATCAATATAAAATACAGACAGTTACCTAAGGTTTTGCATCGAAAGAATAAACGTGCCAATTTGTTCGAATTTGTGATTAATCTAATTGAAAACGAAAGTTTTATATTAGAACACAAAACAGACCCAAAATATTTCACCAGAGATCGTTTTTGGAGTTTT
>JADGFH010000798.1 GCA_016743925.1 Labilibaculum sp. | reverse complement strand
CATCAATATTCGCATAGGTTGCATTCTTTTCAATAAACTCACGTCTAGGAGGAACTTCATCTCCCATCAACATAGAGAAGGTATGATCCGCTTCAACAGCGTTGTCAATTGTAACCTGACGCAATGTTCTAATTTCAGGATTCATTGTTGTTTCCCATAATTGCTCAGCACTCATCTCTCCAAGACCTTTGTAACGCTGAATGTGCATAGAAGATTCTTTTCCTCCGCCCCATTCTTGAATTAAGCGTAAACGTTGATCTTCATTCCAGCAGTATTCTGCATTCTTTCCTTTTTTCACCAAGTACAATGGAGGTGTAGCGATATATAAGTAACCATTTTCAATTAATGATTTCATATAACGGAAAAAGAAAGTCATAATTAAAGTAGCAATGTGACTACCATCGACATCGGCATCACACATGATTACGATCTTGTGGTAACGAAGTTTTTCTACATTAGCCGCCTTACTATCTTCTTCTGTACCAATAGTAACACCTAAAGCTGTAAAAATATTCTTTATTTCTTCACTTTCGAAAACCTTATGCTGCATTGCCTTCTCCACGTTCAGAATCTTACCTTTTAACGGCAAAATAGCCTGAAACTTACGATCTCTACCTTGTTTAGCAGTACCACCCGCCGAATCTCCCTCGACAAGAAATACTTCACAGTTCACAGGATCTTTGTCAGAACAGTCAGAAAGTTTACCTGGTAATCCAGAACCACCTAAAACTGTTTTTCTTTGTACTAACTCACGAGCTTTTCTAGCCGCATGACGAGCCGTAGCAGCCATGATCACCTTCTGAACGATCGTTTTAGCATCTCTTGGATGTTCTTCCAAATAATTCGCTAACATCGTACTTACCGCCTGATCAACAGCAATACTAACCTCTGAGTTACCTAATTTTGTTTTTGTTTGGCCTTCGAACTGAGGCTCTGCAACCTTCACAGAAACAACAGCTGTTAAACCTTCACGAAAGTCATCACCACTAATATCAAATTTTAGCTTGGATAACATACCAGATTTTTCAGCAAATGCTTTTAATGTTCTAGTTAAACCACGACGGAAACCAGTTAGGTGAGTACCACCTTCTATTGTATTAATATTATTCACGTAAGAGTGAATATTTTCAGAATAAGAAGTATTGTACTGGAGTGCTATTTCAACAGGAACTTCATTCTTATCTATAGAAACATGAATGGTTTCCTCTATTAATCGCTCTCTAGTATTGTCTAGATACTCAACAAACTCCTTCAATCCCTCTTCCGAATAGAACTCATCAAATTTATAAGTTCCTTCTTCATCCTGTTCTCTCTTATCAGTAATTGTTAAGCGAATTCCTTTATTCAAAAAGGCTAATTCTCTCAAACGAGCAGCCAAAATATCGTACTTATAAACTGTTGTTAAGAAAATAGACTCATCCGGCTTAAAGGTGATATTCGTACCTGTATGGTCTGTTTCGCCAATCACCTTAACATCAGAGAGTGGAGCTCCTTTTGAGTACTCTTGAAGATAAATCTTCCCATCACGATGAATTTCTGCACTTAAAGGATCAGACAAAGCATTTACACAAGAAACACCTACCCCGTGCAAACCACCAGAAACTTTATACGAATCTTTATCGAATTTACCACCAGCATGAAGTACAGTCATTACTACTTCTAGTGCTGACTTATTTTCTTTTTGATGTAATTCAACAGGAATACCACGTCCATCATCCTTAACGGTGATCGAATTATCCTCATTAATAAATACTTCTATATTTTGACAATGTCCCGCTAAGGCCTCATCAATAGAGTTATCTACGACCTCGTACACCAAATGGTGCAAACCTTTAACATTAACATCACCAATGTACATGGAAGGGCGCTTACGAACCGCTTCTAATCCTTCTAGTACCTGAATACTATCAGCTGAATATTCACTATTCCCTTTTGGCTTTTTTTCTAAATCACTCATCTAACAGATCTTTAGTTTCATCAAATAACAAATCAGTAATCAAACAATTAATGATTCGTTTTCAATCTTATATTTTTATATTTTTATTGTACAAAATTCATTTCACTCGTAGGATTGTTTTTATTTCCCAAAGATGATTAAAAAGAGCAACAACACAAAAGCCAAAAAGCTTTATTAATCAACACCTTACCATCACATGAGAACCTAAAAGAAAAAGTTAAACAAAGATAATAAAAATGATGAATTTACAGGTAGGAAAATCTATAAAAATCACGCATTCCATCAGATTTTGACAAAGCGATTTTTCAATAGTAATTAAAGTAAAAATAACAACCCCTTATGTTTAAAATTGAATCGAATTTCGCCTTCTTGGTCTTTTCATCTTAAAACGAATAATAAAATTCTTTATCTGAGCTCCCTTATCAGTAGTTCCATATTCGTGAAGCTCAAATAATGTGGTCACATTTTTAAAGTTTTTCGGCATGGCTTTCCACATTCTATAAAACACAACCTGAACATTTTCCATATCCATATCGTCAAGCTTAATTTTAAGAACTTCTTTACCCTTAGGCATTGCAAATACGCTTATACCATGCTTTTTCCAGCTAACAGATTCTTCTGCTACAAAAGACATATTTAGCGTATCTCGAGTAATGTCAAACAAATAGGTTATTCCCATTTCTGAATCGCCAAATTCCATCAAAATTTCGAGAGGTTTTTGATCGTTATTTACAGATAACTTCCATCTCTCATCACCTTGTGCTTTTAGACTACCCGAAAATGCAATAAAAACATGTATAAATAGCAGTATATATTTGATTTTATTCATCAAATTAAAACTCATAAACTCCATATGTATTTAATAATAATATTAAATGTAGCAAAAAGCGTGCAATAAACAATTTGTAAAATTAGATAAAATAAAAAAGGATGTCCTATTAAAAGAACATCCTTTATAATAAGGTGATTTCTTTATTTTAAAAAACTACTTTAATACC
>JADGFH010000053.1 GCA_016743925.1 Labilibaculum sp. | reverse complement strand
TTCAATTTGGTCTAGAAAAATTAAATAATTCGTCTCCTGAAAATATTAATATCTTGGAAAATCATTTGTTTCGATTAAAAGTAAATGAAGATTATGTTATTAACTCATTACAGGACGTTGATGATCTAGTACAATTTTTGAACTATAATGGTTAAGCGTATGAAAAATAGCATAAAATCTACAGGAGCCTACTTTGCTACCATTACGCTAACATGGATTGTAGCCTTCTTTTTTCTTGTTGTTTTTCAAGTTGAAGAGAATAGTATGATTTCTATTTTTCAGGCCAATACCTTTCAGAATATTCTGTTGTCTGGAATTATTTCAGGTGTTATTTGGGGTTTGATTTATAAGTTTGTACAGTATATTAGGTCGCAAATACCAACTTACTTTCTTGCTGTAGTTATTTCATTGTTTGCCAATATTTGTAGCGCGTATTTGCTAATGTACGTTAGGTTTCATTTGGCAGATGTATTTATTCTAGATGATATGCCAGTTACTTATACTGGTTTATATGAACTTTATAATTCTCAGTTATTTTATTCTATTCTGGTCTATTTCTTTATTATTGGATCACTTATCGAAATTTTTTATGATGTAGATCGAAAGTTTGGAAAAGGAATACTGCTAAAATTTCTTTTGGGGAGATATTACAAGCCTAAAGAAGAGGAGCGAATTTTTCTTTTTATGGATTTGAAGTCATCTACCTATTATGCCGAAAAATTAGGTCATTTTAAATATAGTAGATTGATTCAGGATTGTTTTAAAGATATTTCAAGTGCGGTAACAAAAAATAAAGCAGAAATATACCAATATGTTGGTGATGAGATTGTACTAACTTGGAAGATGAAGAATGGTCTTGAGGAAACTAAGTGCTTACAAGTTTTCTATGATTTCATGGAAGTGTTAGAAAAGAAAAAAGAATATTATCAGAAAAGCTATGGTATGGTTCCAGTTTTTAAGGCGGGTGTGCATTCTGGTAAAGTTATGGTAGCACAAGTTGGGGAACTAAAATCCGAGATTGCTTATCATGGTGATGCGATTAATACAGCTTCCCGAATTCAAGGACTTTGCAATTCTTATCAATCTCGATTACTTGTTTCCGGAAATTTATTCAATCAATTTAAGGGAGAAAATCTTCAAGGAATTAATTACAAATATCTTGGTGAAGTATTACTTACAGGAAAGGAAATTACTACCAAATTGTACTCTTATAAATTGAATTAAACGATTGTCTTTTTATCTTTTTTGAGGTATTTGTTAATTGTCGCTAGCAATTTTGATTCATCAAATGGCTTCGCTATAAAATCATCGCAGCCAGCTTCTATACTTCTGTTGCGATCCTCTCTAAAAGCATTAGCAGTTTGTGCAATAATTGGGAGATTATCTCTCATTTTTTTGATGGATTGTGTCGCTTCTAAGCCATTAATGTCGGGTAATCTTAGATCCATTAATACCAAATTAATAGTTGGGTTTCTAAGGCTTAATTCAATGGCTTTATTTCCAGATATCGTGTGTAATATTTTTACTTTAGTTGGTTTTAGAGCTGCTTCTATGTATTTGAAGTTGGTTTCATCATCTTCAACAACAAGAATGAGTTTGTCATCCCATTTATAACCATTTTTTCTAGGCTTTATAATGCTTACATTTTGAGCTTCTACAGGATTGTAGGGTACTGTAAAATAGAAAGTAGTACCTTTGTCTTCTACAGTTTCCATTCTTATTTGTCCGCCCATTAATTCTACAAAACCTTTAGAAATTGCTAATCCAAGGCCAGTTCCTCCATACTTTCGGGTAAAAGTTTCCTCAACTTGACGGAATCGTTCAAAAATAATCTCCTGTTTTTCTTTTGGAATTCCTATTCCAGTGTCTTTAACGAAAAATTCTAAGAAATTTTCATCTAATAAACAATAGCCAAAATCGATGTAACCCGAAGATGTAAACTTGAAAGCGTTGCTTAGTAAATTGGAAATCACCTGACGCAATTTTCGATCTTCTGTAATCACATATGCTTCTTCGTCGGAAAGTGATTTTGTAAGAGTGAATTCAATTTCATCATCTGTACTATTATCTTTCGAATATTGATCGTGTAAATCTTCTAAAATTACATTCAAAGAGCATTCCGATTCTTTGATGAAAGTTTGGCCAGCATCTAATTTTGAGATGTCGAGAATATCATTTATAATTTTAAGAAGTTGATTTGAACTCTTGTAAATGATATCAATATAGGTTTCGTGTTGTTCTGGTGTTTTTCCTGGTCTGCGTAGCATGTCAGCAAAACCAATAATACCATTCATTGGTGTTCTAATTTCGTGCGACATGTTTGCCAAAAATGCTGATTTTAATCGATCACTTTCTTCGGCTTTATTCTTTGCGTTCACCAATTCACCCTGTGTCGAAATAATATCGGATATATCATTAATGATGATCATGGATGAGGTGTCAAAAGGAACCATGAAAAATTCACAATGACGAATGCTCCCATTTTTTATCGTCATATGGAATTCTTGTTTTTCAATATCAGTGTGATTCTTTTTGGCTTCAGCTATAGCATGCTTCCATTTTGTCATTACCTCTTCTCGGTATTCTTTACCCGGGAAACAAGATTTGTACCAGTCATCGGAAGTTTTAACATCTTCCATTGTATATCCAAATAGTTCAATAAATTTATCATTGAAATATTCAATATTTTGTTTTTCATCAGTAATAACTATTGGTAGGGGAGACTGATGAATCATTTTCTTTAAGCGTCGTTCGCTTTTTACAATGGCTTGTTGTGCATGTTTACGCTCTGTAATATCTCTGGATGTAGATAAGATTACATGCTTACCATGAAGAGTGACTAACTGACTTACTGTTTCCATTGGTGTTTTTTTACCATACTTGGAAACAAATACTTGTTCATGGGTAAATTGCTTTTCTCTTGTCAACCTTTTTATAGAATCAACAATATGATCTTTAGGTAGATCTTCTATAAAGTTAGTTAAAGAAAGATTGAATAATTCTTCACGTGTATAGCCCAAAAGAACACATGCGGTATCATTTGCTTCAATCAATTTCGAAGTTCCATCTCCCATATATTCATTTACCAAAATAATATCGGTACTACCATTTATTAGGTTACGATATTTTTCTTCACTTTCGGCAAGAGCTGTAGTTCTTTTCTTAACTCTTTCCTCTAATTTTTCATTAAATAACCTTAGCTTTTCCGAATAATCATGAATTTCTTGATACTGAGTTCTAATTGTATCTTCTCCTTTTTCTCTTTCTTTTATTTCAGTTTGAAGCTTTGTATAAGTTTGTGTTAGTTCAGTCATGGAGTGATCCAAAAGCTGTTCTTCACTAATTCGTCGGATCGAACCATTGCCTTGATAAATTGCCTGTGCTTTTAATATGAATTTTTTAATTGGACGAGCTATACTTTCTGATATCACGTAAGTAATAAAAATACTAGCAAGAACAATTAAAATGGAAATAGCAATGAAAAGATATAATGTATACGTGTGTGTTTCAGTAGCTTCTTTATAGATCAGATTTGCCTTGTTTTCGGCAAAATCCGTCATTACTTTGGTTTTTTCCTTTAGTTTATTGAGATGAACAGCAGCTACGCCATCAACCATTTTTTTAGCACTGAGTTCCTTGCCGCTTACTTTTAAATCAATAATTTCATTTCTAAGCTCTTCCCACTCAATAAATGTATGATATGCAATTCCAACGTCACGTTTATCGCCAAGGAATCGATTAAAAACAGTATCGAACTTGGTCATTACTTTTAAGTGATAAAAATTGATTGTATCGATAGCTTGATCGAACTCTTTTTGAGTTTTAGCCAATAGAATATCCTTCATGGAACTTTCCATGGTTTGGATATGTGTGTTGATATCTCGTACGCTATTACTAACTGTATAAGTGTGAGTATAAATGAATTCGGATTCGTTACGAAGGTTTTTTACTTGGAAAATAGAGAGGACAACAAATGATACCGTAAACAGTAGAATTAAGCCGAAACCGGAAAGCACTCGCGTGCGGAATTTCATTTTATTCAACATGAAATCTTAACAGGTTTTAAGTGTGTAACATCGTGGTTGAATGCATTCATTTTACTTGCATTTGTTCCTAAGTTAATTATTATTGTGGATTTACACAAGAATTTTGATAAAGGGCTTATAATTGGCTATGTACAGTTAAGAAAAAGCAATAAAAAAGACAGCCCAAATTGAGCTGCCTTTGCAATATATTAAATTGTTTTTTTATTATACAATTCCAGAGAATCCCATAAAGGCCATTGCTAATAATCCTGCTACGATAAGTGCAGCTGGAGTACCTTTCATTCCTTTTGGAAGTTCAACTAAATCTAAATGCTCGCGTAAACCTGCAAATAAGACAAGAGCTAAACCAAAACCAATAGCGGAAGCTCCAGAGAATACAACTGCTTCAAGTAAGTTGTAATCTTTTTGGATTGTCATGATTGCCACACCAAGAATGGCACAGTTGGTAGTAATCAATGGAAGAAATACTCCCAATGCCTGATACAAGGCAGGACTCACTTTTTTCAAAATAATCTCTACTAATTGAACAAGAGATGCAATTACTAAAATAAATGAGATGGTTTGCATAAATCCAATTCCATATGGATTCAGAATGTAATGCTGTATTAAATAAGTTACGATGGTCGCTAGAATCATTACGAATGTAACGGCTCCAGTCATACCAACTGCAGTTGATACTTTTTTGGATACTCCTAGGAATGGACATATTCCAAGGAATTGCATCAAAACTACATTGTTTACAAATATTGCTGATATTATAATTACAATAAATTCCATGATTTCTCTCCTTATGCTTTTCTTAGGTGGTTAATAAATGCAATCAAGTATCCCAACGCAATAAATGCACCTGGAGCTAAAACGAAAACTAACATACCGTAAGTTTCGTTGAACAATGTAATGTTAAACATTTTACCTGATCCAAAGAATTCACGAACGGCTCCTAACATGGTTAATGCCATAGAGAAACCTAATCCCATACTAACTCCATCAATAATAGATGGTACGATCTTGTTTTTAGATGCAAAAGCTTCTGCACGACCTAAAACAACACAGTTTACAACAATCAAAGGAATAAATACGCCTAATTGCTCATGTAATGCTGGAACGTATCCTGCCATTACCAAGTCAACCATTGTTACAAACGAAGCAATAATTACAATAAAAGCTGGAATTTTAACTTTATCAGGAATAAATGAACTAAACATTGAAACAAACAAGTTAGACATGATTAGTACAAATGTTGTAGCTAATCCCATTCCCAATCCATTAATTGCAGAAGATGTTACACCAAGTGTTGGACACATACCCAAAAGAAGGGTAAATACTGCATTTTCTTTAAAGAAACCTCTAGTGAAAATTTCGCGATTTGTCATTACTTGTTTCCTCCCTCTTTTTGATTTTTAGCATATTCATTATAAGCTGTTTGAACGGCTTCTAGAAAAGCTCTAGAGCTAATTGTTGCAGCTGTAATGGCATCGATTCCTTTAGGATTATCCTTGCTAACCACGAATGGTGATGTTGCTGGATTTTTCCCAAGAATACTTGCTTTTTCTTTTGCCGGATCTTTGAACCAGTCTGCCATTTTAGTTCCTAAGCCTGGCGTTTCTTTGTGTTCTAAAACTGAGTAGTTGTTAATGCTACCATCAGGTTTAAAACCAACCATGATCCAAATGTATCCTGAAAATCCGTTTGTAGTAAACGTTTTAACAGCAGTACCAACTAATTTTCCATCCTTTTTAGCAGGATAAAATTCTAGTGTGTCCTTTTCGTTCATTCCAACTTTATAAACATCATCACTAGGATTGTTATCAAAGTCAGGAACGACCTGTTTTATTGCTTTTATTTTCTTTGCCAACTTCGCTGCGGCAATCGGTTCTTTGGTTAACTCGTACAGTCCACCTAAAGCAGCCGAGGCTACAAGTGTTACAATAAATAACACCAGAACCATATTTATAAATGTAGATTCTTTTTTCCCAGCCATGATTATTTCCTTTTTTCGCCGAAACGTTTAGGTTTAACATACACATTAATCAGTGGAACAAATGCATTCATAATAAGAATAGCAAAAGAAACACCTTCTGGATAAGCTCCAAATACACGAATTACAACGGTTAGTAAACCAATACCAATACCGTAAATAATCATTCCTTTATTCGACATTGGAGAAGTAACGTAATCGGTTGCCATAAAAATAGCACCTAGTAATAAACCTCCTGTTAAAATGTGAAATAACGGACCAGCATAAGCTTCAGGATTAGCTGTATGAAGAATACCGCTAAAAACAGCAACAGTACCAAGTACAGTTACAGGAATATGCCAGCTAATGATTTTTTTGAATAGCAAATAAAGCAATCCAAGTAGTAAAGCAACACCTGCTACTTCGCCCATAGATCCACCCATGTTTCCCATAAGTAAATCCATATTGCTAGGAATCTCTGGCATTAACTGAGATAAGGAGTCACCTTTTTTTAATCCTTCTTTGATAAGAGCTAAAGGAGTTGGTCCAGTTACTGCATCAAAATAAGTAGTGTCAAAACCAAGAGGTTTTGGCCAACTTGTCATTTGAACTGGAAAGGAAATCAAAAGGAATACACGACCAACTAAGGCTGGATTGAATACATTGTTTCCTAATCCACCGAAAGTCAATTTACCGATACCAATTGCAACTAAGGCTCCAATTAAAATAATCCAGATTGGTAAGTTAGAAGGCACGTTAAAGGCCAAAAGAATACCTGTAATTAAAGCAGAACCATCGTTTAATGTTGGAACCCTTTTAAGAAGGTATTTCGTGATTAGAAATTCGAATAAATAACAAGATGCTACGGCGGTTAGGGTAACAATAATTGCTCCCATACCAAAGTAAACGAACGAAAAAATAAGCGCCGGAAGCATCGCAAATACCACTCCATACATGTTCTTCTGTATGGAATCTCCACTATGAACGTGTGGAGAAGGGGCGACTAATACTTTGGAGTTCATATATTATTTGTATTTAGATTTTTAAAATCATTAATAGTAATTAATTATCCTTTGCGAGATCTCATGATCTGTCCAACTTTACCTTTTCCTAATCGGATATAATCCAATAAAGGACGGCTAGCAGGACATGTGAAACTACAAGAACCACATTCGATACAATCCATTACAGCATCACTTTCTAGTCGATCGTATTCTTTTTTGTCGGCCAAAACCATCAATAGAAATGGCTCCAATCCCATTGGGCAAACCGAAACACATTTTCCACAACGAATACATGGTTTAGATGCTTTACGAGCAGCTTCTTCTCGAGGCAACAATAACAATCCAGAGTTTCCTTTTGTTAAAGGAACATCAACAGTTGTTAATGCTTTACCCATCATTGGACCACCACCTACAATTTTACCTGTGTCTTCAGGTAAACCACCAGCAGCATCGATCAAATCTTTAACAGGAGTTCCAACGCGGAATAACCAGTTAGAAGGGTTTTGTAAAGACTTACCAGTAATAGTAGCTACACGTTCGAAAAGAGGTTTGTTTTTTTGAACGGCTTCGTATACAGCAAGAGCAGTTCCAACATTTTGTACTACAGCACCAACTTCAATTGGAAGAGCTCCAGATGGAATCTCACGTTTTATAGTTGCTGAAATCAATTGTTTTTCACCACCTTGAGGGTATTGAGTTTTTAATGGGCAGATTTCAATACCTTCATATTTTGAAGCTAAGCTAGTTAGATGTGCAATAGCATCTGCTTTGTTATTTTCAATACCAATTATTGCCTTATCAACAGCTAATGCTTTCATTAGAATTTGCGTTCCAACTAAAACTTCATCACCTTTTTCGAGCATAACTCTGTGGTCAGAAGTTAAGTAAGGTTCACATTCCACTGCATTAATGATCAAAACTTCGGCAGTTTTTCCCGGAGGAACTGAAAGTTTAACATGAGCAGGGAAGGTTGCACCACCTAAACCAACGATACCGGCTTCGGCAATTTTTTTAACAATTTCTTCTTTGCTTAGGCTTATTTCTTTCACTAAATCTGCACTACGATCAATATCTTCTAGCCATTCATCACCATCTACTTTAATGATCACAGATGTTTT
The DNA here is from genome assembly GCA_016743925.1 of Labilibaculum sp. GTDB lineage: Bacteria > Bacteroidota > Bacteroidia > Bacteroidales > Marinifilaceae > Labilibaculum. The sequence goes on along the minus strand of JADGFH010000053.1, from coordinate 6,930 downwards.
GCGAAAGCCGCTTGCATCCATAATGTCATCCAGCTTAAATACTGTTCCTGAAACAGAAGAGTGAATGTTTGCAGATACAAAACCAGAAGATTTTGCAATTAGCTGCCCTACTTTAACTTCATCGTTTTTCTTAACGATTGGAGTCGCAGGAGCGCCAATATGTTGTGCGATTGGAATACTAACCATTTGGGGTATTGGCAATACCTGGATTGCGCTGTCTGCCGATAGTTTATTTTCGGCAGGATGAATACCTCCTATTGAGAATGTTTTTAACACTGATTATCCTCCTATTTATTTGTTCTCAGATGTATCGTCTTTAGCTTCTTTTGCTTTTGGCGCAGGCTTCTCTTCTGGAGTTACTACTGTTTTCGCCTTAGCTTTAGGTGCAGCAACAGGTTTTACTGTTTTTGCAGTTGGCTTGTCTGCCGGCTTTTCTTTTCGAGGTGGAAAATTCAACTCGTGAATTGCCTTTGTTGGACAAACAATAACACACTTTCTGCAAAGCTTACATTTATTATAGTCGATGTAGGCAAGATTGTTTTCAAGCGTAATTGCATCAAAAGGACATTCCTTAACACATTTACCACATCCAATACAAGCAACACCACATGCTTTTTTAGCAACACCACCTTTGTCTTTGTTTACACAAGACACAAAGATTCTTCGACTTTTCGGGCCTTTTTTGCGAAGTTCAATAATGCTGTTAGGACAAGCCTTAACACATGCACCACAAGAAACACACTTGTCTTCAATAATAACAGGAAGACCAGTTTCTTCATCCATATACATGGCGTCGAAATTACATGCATCAACACACTCGCCTAATCCTAAACATCCGTACTGACAACCAGTCTCACCACTATAAAGAGATGCAGCAATGGTGCATGAAGCAGCTCCATCGTACTGATTTGTTTTTGGACGATTGTCACAAGTTCCATTACAGCGAACAACTGCTACAGTTGGTTCTACAGCTGTAACTTCATGACCTAGGATAGAGCCTACTTTTGACATAACTGTAGCTCCCCCAACAGGGCAGTTCATCTTTGAAATGTCATCGGCTTTTACCAATGCATCAGCAAATCCTCTACAACCTGGATAACCGCAAGCACCGCAATTGGCCGCAGGTAATGCTTCTTCTACCTCGTCTATACGAGGATCTTCATACACTTTGAACTTTTGCGCTACAAAATACAGAATGATTGCTGCTGTAACACCAATAGCACACAAAGCCAGAATAGTGATAACTATAATGCTCATAGTTTAATTATTTACGATTTTTTTTATAGTAAATGAAAATGTTTTCTTTAGTCGACCTTTAAAAAAGGTTAGTATAATGTAATAAGGAATTAAAATAGCCAAGGCTGATAATCCACTGATTAATTCGTTTTCTGTTATTGCTGTAGCAACGAAAAGTGTAATTAACACTAAAATAAAAGGCAATACATAAGCTAAAAACATTGCTAACCAACCCAAGGATTCTCTGTAGCTTAAGTTTACTTTTTCGTTTACCTCAAATTTATTACTGTAATCAATAACATTGATTGATTTCTCTTTCATATCGGACATAGTACATGCTCCTTTTGCATGGCAACCCGAACAGGCTGATACATTTACGATACCAACACTAATATTGCCATCCTTTATTTCAAGGATTGTCCCCTCATGATCAATCTTTTTGGGATCTTGCATTTCTTGTTTCCCTTTTAGTTACTTTTTTTAAGTTGAAAATAGCTATCAGAATGAACGGTAATTTTGCACTAACCATCACCTAATCAGCATGCTAAAATCATGGTGTTATTTAACACATCGCAACAAAAATAATACTTTAGGACACATTCTATTCTGCAAAAGTCAATTTATAGTGTGTTTAAATAGAGGTACTTCCCTGCTTTTGTAAACTAGAGATTACAATTTTTCTTCTATCTCTGTTGATTACAGTTAGTTTGGGCTATTATGGAAAAAAATCGGTATTTTAAGTACTTTTTTGCAATCGTGTTAATTTAGATTGAGTGTAAATAAAACGGCAAGAATTGCGTTAGGTATCGAGGTTTTCTCGAATGTTTACTAGGAAAGCGTGTTGATCCAATTGGAGGAATGAAAATTTACACAAAAAAATCAATTAGAAATAAGAAGCTCGGTGTAGTACTTTTTTTTGCTAAAATAAAAGATCTAAATCAGAATAAAAAAGAAAGCGCAACTCAACAGAGTTACACTTTCTTTATGTATTTGTGTTTTATTTAGAACTGAATTCTTAAAGCCATATAGGGCATTATAGTATTATCAGCCTTGTAAGATCCATTTTCTTGTTCTGTCCAAGACCAGCGGTAATCGATACCTGTAACTAGTATAGGGCTAATTTTATACGCAAACCTCATTACAGCCAATGAGTTTTCATCAAAAGTAAATGTGTCGCTCATTTTTGTTAGGTTACCTTTTGTGTAATAACCCTCAATAATAATTTTATCAAATAGATCCTGAGTTCTTAAATTAAGCTGAACAGTTGCTGGAGATTCTTTACTTACATTATCTGGCAACAATAAAGTTCCACCTAGCATTATCTTATCTAATAGAGATGCAGTCAACGATCCATAAATACCCTCTTGGCTTTTTACGTTACCTAGAGTGGCAATTTTAGCATCTTTGTTTACTTCGTACATTGCATCAAAAAATTGAGGCATATAGTTGTCAGTGTACCATAAACGTTCAATACGATAATTCAGTTTAAACAGATTACCAATTACATTCATATTCGCATTTAAACCAATTCCAGTTCCTTTACCAGCTCCATATCCTTGAGTGGGAGGGACCAATTGATGAAATGCAGCTAACGAGTCTGATTTTACTTTGCTTAACTTACTGTAATGAGCATATCCTGTAAGGTTAATAAAACTTGAATTGATCAATAGAATTCCCATGTCAAATCCATAAGCATTGATACCATCGGATAGGAATTCATTTCTCCCACTGTTTTCGTCAAATCGATCGGTTTGATCTTTATCAGTAATGTAAGTGAAACCAAAATCAAGGGTTTTAATTACAGGAATGCCACTGGCTCCAAACGGACGAACATAAGGACGAACAGCGAATAAATTGAAAGATTTGCTATTGAAATCACTATACATTCCTTCTATACCGAAAATCTTTTTTATTCTGATATCGTAGGCGAAACCTACTTTTCTTTTCTCATAACTAGGAGAATTGCCGTAATTGTTTACTAAACTACCATAACCAATTGATTCACCTTTAAGTTGTCCTAATTTTAGAAAAACAGGATCTTTCTTTTTTCGACCATAACGTAAATAGCTAATCAATCGAAGAATTCCCGATCCATTTTTAAATTCATCTGTGTAAAGATCTCCATTGTCAAGATTAAAATATAAAGGTACATCTAGACCGATTCCAACTTTCCCAAAACTCAAATCGGGTTGAAATCTAACACCTGCATAATTTTCACCTCCAATTTGAGCGAAAGCAAATGCACCTGTAAATGAGTTAATAGAGTCTGGAATACTAAGGTTTGTGAAAGAATTGTCGAAACCGAAAGTAGGATAATCATCTTGTGCATAAATATTTGTGGTAAATAAAAAGATACTCAGCACAAATAGAATTAGTTGTTTTAGTGGTTTTTTCATAGATATATAGAATAGGTAATGTTAGAACAGTACCGAAAAAGAGGAATGTTACCCTACTTAATCAGTATTATTTAGTAATTTTATAATAAAGATATTGTTTTCTGTCAAATGAATAGAATTTATTTTGATCTATTGGTTTACGGATAGATTTAACTTATAACACTCCAATTGATTTTTGTTTTGCTAAGTCGTTTTACTTGCTTTGCAAAAGTGAAGTTCTCTTCTTTTTCAAGTAAAGGATCATCATCTAATATTTCTTGAGCTACTTCTCTTGCATATTGCAACAATTGTCCGTCTTTACCAAGATTGGCAATTTTAAGATCGTAGGATATGCCGCTTTGTTGAGTTCCTTCAATGTCTCCAGGTCCACGAAGTTTTAAGTCTACTTCCGCAATTTCAAATCCATCATTGGTGCGAACCATCGTTTCAATTCGCTTGCGCGATTCATTCGATAATTTATAGGATGACATTAATATACAATAGGATTGCTCGGCTCCACGACCAACACGACCTCGCAATTGATGAAGCTGAGAAAGACCAAATCGTTCGGTACTTTCTATGATCATTACCGAAGCGTTTGGAACATTTACACCAACTTCGATAACTGTGGTTGCAACCATTATTTGTGTTTCTCCTTTTGCAAAACGCTGCATTTCGGCTTCTTTTTCGGCTGGTTTCATTTTTCCATGAACCATGCTAATACCATATTTTTCCGGAGGAAAAAACTGAGTAATGCTTTCATATCCTTCTTCCAGATTTTTGTAATCCATTTTTTCAGATTCCTTGATCAATGGATAAACCAAATAAACTTGCCTTCCAAGATCGATCTGTTTTTTCATGAAATCATAAACCTGCTTTCTTCTTGTCTCGAAATAATGAACAGTTTGAATTGGTTTTCTTCCGGGTGGTAGTTCATCAATGACTGAGACTTCAAGATCACCATAAAGAGTCATTGCCAATGTTCTTGGTATTGGTGTCGCCGTCATTACCAAGATGTGTGGCGGAATGTTGTTCTTTTTCCATAGACGAGCACGCTGAGCTACTCCGAAACGGTGTTGCTCATCTATAATTACCAAGCCTAAATTATTGAACTGAACAATGTCTTCTAATAATGCGTGCGTTCCGATCAGAATTTGCAATTCGCCACTTTTAAGTTGCTCGTGAATTACTCTTCTATCTTTTTGTTTGGTCGATCCTGTAAGTAGGGCAACTTTAATGTTTAGGCCATCTAGAAACTCACTAATGGTTTCCATGTGTTGGCTAGCAAGAATTTCGGTTGGTGCCATTATGCATGACTGACAACCATTGTCCAAGCCCATTAGCATACACATTAAACCTACAAGCGTTTTTCCACTTCCTACATCACCTTGCAGCAATCGGTTCATTTGTTTCCCAGTTGCAACATCTTTTCGGATTTCTTTAACTACTCTTTTTTGAGCATTGGTTAATTCGAAAGGGAGGTTGTTTTGAAAAAACTGATTAAAATTTTCGCCAATCTTAGTGAATTGATGTCCTCGATAAAGCACTTTTCGTTTCATTTTCATTTTAAGGATGTTGAGCTGAATGTAAAACAACTCTTCAAACTTTAAACGGTAGGTAGCTTTTTTTAATATTTCGGTATTTTGAGGGAAATGAATCTGGACTAAAGCATCGTGCAGATTGATTAGCCCTAATTTTTTTATTAATGAAGCAGTTAATGTCTCTGGTATCTTTCCATTTAATGACTTTAGTGCATTTTCTTGAAGTTTGTGTATTGCTTTCGAGTTGAGAAAGCTACTTTTCATTATTTCAGTAGTAAGATAAAAAGCCTGTAAAGAGGCGTTTAATTTATCATTTTTACTTGCACTCTCTTCAAGTTCAGGATGAACAACATTTATTTTCCGATTGAATTCAGATGGTTTTCCAAATACAATGTATTCTGTATTTGGTTTAAGGCTAGCTTTAATATACTTAATACCTTTAAACCATACCAATTCCAATACACTTTTTCCATCGGAAAATTGGGCAACTAGTCTTTGTTGTCTTTTTTCACCTACGGTTTCGATGCTTGTGATTTCTCCTCGTACTTGTATATATGGTAATTTGGAGTGGATTTCACTAATTGCATAGAATTTAGTTCTATCAATATATTTAAAAGGAAAATGATATAGTAAATCTTCGTAACTATAAATGGATAATTCCTTATTCAGGATGGTGGCTCTTTTGGGGCCAACACCAGCTAAAAATTTTATGTCGAGTCCAGCTAATTCAGACATGGGTTTTGTTTTGTTCTAAATGGCAATGCTAAATATTAGATTTAGCTTTATTGAAAATAATTTAAATCATAAAAGTACTAACAAAAGTAGATTGAAAAACTATTATTTTAAAGAAATGAAATTGTAAAGGCTGCTCGTGATCTGAAAAGAGAAATAAAGCCAAATTCATTTCTTTTGGTTTGAATCTATTTTATTGGAGAATTTTGATCGTTGAAGAAAAATTGTCTTCACAAAGTTATGTATGAAAGTATCGTTTTTTGCTATTGTAAAAGTTCTGTGAAATTTTATCTTTGTAGTAGCGTTGATATTTGACAAAATAATTAAGGGTTGAATAGAAGCTAAATAAAAATAAAGATGAATAAATTTAAAGTATATACAAAAACAGGAGATGCAGGTACTACCGGTTTAATAGGTGGCACTAGAGTTCCTAAACATCATTTAAGATTGGAGGCTTATGGTACTGTTGATGAGCTGAATTCGTATGTTGGTGTAATTCGATCTCATGAAATTGAAGCAAAATCGAAAGAAATCTTGTTAATAATTCAAAACAAGTTATTCCTGATTGGGTCTCGGTTAGCAACAGATGAAGAAAAATCAGATCTAAAACAAAAATTACCAATTGAAGAGGCTGATATTCTTTTGTTGGAAAATGAAATGGATCGAATGGATAAAGAACTAGAGGAGCTTAACAATTTCGTACTGCCCGGAGGTAGTGTTGTTAATGGTTTTTGCCATGTTGCAAGAACGGTTTGCAGAAGAGCGGAGCGAAGAGCAAATCAATTGGCTAACGAATTAGACATAAACCCTCTGTTGTTGAAATATTTAAACAGACTTTCCGATTACTTTTTCGTGCTATCACGCAAGGTTTTACTTGATGTTGGAGCAGATGAAATAAAATGGATACCTGACTTGTAAATTCAAAAAAAAAAATTATATTCGCAGAATAATTAAGATCATTAAAAAAACATTAGATATATGTACTGGACACTTGAGTTAGCAACTAAATTAGAGGATGCACCATGGCCTGCTTCAAAGGACGAGTT
>JADGFH010000797.1 GCA_016743925.1 Labilibaculum sp. | reverse complement strand
TAAGCTTCTAGTAAGGAGTCATTTTCTACTATCGCAATACTTTCTTCTAATCCCATTACCATAAAACTTGTAGCATAAGCATCTGCCGACATACAATCAGGGGCTACAACGGTAGCAGAAAGCAAACTGTGTTGCACAGGGTAACCTAAGCGAGGATCAATAGTATGGGCATATTTTTTTCCATCTTTAATGTAAAATTGACGGTAATTTCCAGAAGTTGCTAAAGCTCTATTTTCTAACTGAATTACATCTTGAATTTCTCGTGACATGGTTGATGGATCATCAATGGGTTTGTCTATTCCAACTCTCCAAATTCTTCCTTTATTATTTATTCCTTTGACTCTAATTTCTCCGCCAATTTCAACCATGTAATTCGTTATCTCTTTTGATTCCAAAAAATCAGCAACAACATCAACTCCATATCCTTTTGCAATGGCACTGGCATCGAACATGATTCTCTTATCGTCTTTAATCACTTTTCCAACCTCTAAACGGACTTTTGTATATCCAACTACTTCCAACAAACTATCAACAGGAATCAGCTCAGGATCTAGCTTATTTTTAAAGCCAAAGCCCCAGGCATTCACCAAAGGAGCAACTGTCATATCAAAAGCTCCATTTGTTACTTTCGAAATCTCATTAGCTCTTTTCATCACCTTCAAAAAATACTCATCCAGCACAACTGTTGAATCATTGTTATTCACTTTAGAAATAACCGATTGAGGTTTATAGGTCGATAAGGACAGATCAAATTCAACCATCTTATCCATGATCTCATCATGTAAGTTTGCATTAACGGAATGCTCGTAAACGATGTGATAAAATGTCCCAAAAATAGGTCCTTCGTCGAAGTAATATTTCTTGTTCTTAGTTTGACAAGATGTTACTAGCACAATGGCTATTAACAAGAAGAAATTGAATTTTATTCTCATGACATTAAACAGATTATTATTTCTTAAAAATTCGACTGAACAAAGGTAGGCAAGCTTATAAAAACAAACAAGCCTCGAAAATTCGAGGCTTGTTTTATCTTGTTACGATCCAAAATCGTCAAATTCAACCATTTCGTCTGGAACACCTAAATCATACAGCATGTTTGTAACTGCTGAATTCATCATTGGAGGTCCACAAAGGTAATATTCGATATCCTCTGGCTCATCATGTTTAGTCAGGTAGTTATCGTATATCACTTGATGGATAAATCCAGTTGCTCCTTCCCAGTTATCTTCTGGCTGTGGCTCAGAAAGAGCTAAGTGCCATTCAAAATTAGGAAAATCAGCTGCAATTGCATCAAATTGATCGGCGTAGAATACTTCCTTCAAAGAACGTGCACCATACCAGAAAGTAGCCTTACGACCTGTTTTCGCAGTATGGAACAAATGGAAGATGTGAGAACGCATTGGAGCCATACCAGCACCACCACCAATAAACATCATCTCATTATTTGTTTCCTTGATAAAGAATTCACCATAAGGTCCTGAAACAGTAACCTTATCACCTGGCTTACGAGAAAAAATGAAAGAAGAACAAATCCCTGGATTAACATTCATCCAACCACCGTTTACACGGTCGAATGGAGGAGTTGCAATACGAATGTTCAACATTACAATGTTTCCTTCAGCAGGGTGGTTAGCCATTGAATATGCACGATATGTTGGCTCTGGGTTTTTCATGCTAAGATCAAACATCTTAAACTGCTCCCATTCGCCACGATACTCTTCTTCAATATCCATATCCTTAAAATCCACATCGATTTTAGGAACATCAATTTGAATGTATCCACCTGATTTGAAATCTAAAATTTCACCATCTGGTAATTTCACAACGAACTCCTTAATAAAGGTAGCAACGTTACCGTTTGAAACCACTTCACAATCCCATTTCTGGATACCCAAAATTTCTTGAGGTATCGACATGCTCATGTCTTCTTTTACTTTTACCTGACAAGCTAAACGCCAATTAGTCTGCGCTTCTTTACGAGTAAAGTAATCAACTTCAGTTGGAAGAATGCTACCTGCACCGTCAAGTACTTGACATTTACACATTGCACATGTACCACCTCCACCACAAGCTGATGGTAAAAAGATTTTTGCTGCACCTAAAGTGCCTAATAGTGTATTACCTGGCTCTACAACCAACTTTTGATTACCATCATTGATATCAATAGTTACTTCTCCTGATGGAGTTAGTTTCTGCTTTGCAAATAAAAGTATAGAAACTAGAATCAGGGTCACGAGTAAAAAGACAGCTATACTTATGGAAATAACAGTTCCCATTGTTGTTAATAATATCATCTCTAGTTCGATTAATTTTTAAAAACTAAATTTTACTATTTTATTATCAGCTTAGAGTTTGATACCCATGAAGCTCATAAAAGCAATTCCCATTAATCCTGTTACAATAAATGTAATTCCAAGACCTCTAAGAGGAGCAGGAATATTAGAGTAACGAATTTTTTCGCGAATAGCTGCTATACCTACAATTGCAAGTAACCAACCAATACCTGATCCAAGACCAAATGAAGTTGCTTCTGCTAATGTTGAATAGTCTCTCTCTTGCATGAAAAGAGATCCACCCAAAATTGCACAGTTTACTGCAATAAGTGGTAAGAAAATACCTAGAGATGAGTAAAGTGCCGGAGCAAATTTCTCAACAACCATTTCAACCAATTGTACCATTGAAGCAATAACTGCAATAAACATGATGAAGCTTAAGAAACTTAAGTCTACATCAGCCATTGAAGCATCGATCCATACAAGTGCACCTTCAGCCAAAATATATTTGTTTAGCAAGTAGTTCATAGGAACTGTAATTCCTAAAACGAAAATTACAGCTAAACCTAGTCCCATAGAAGTTTTTACAGTTTTAGAAACTGCAAGGTATGAACACATTCCAAAGAAGAATGCGAATACCATGTTGTCGATAAAAATCGACTTGATAAATATATTAATCAGATTTTC
>JADGFH010000796.1 GCA_016743925.1 Labilibaculum sp. | reverse complement strand
CTTTTGTAACTGTGCTACTCTGAATTATGATTTTATGCTTTAGGTTTCCACTTCGCATTACATATTCCTTATTTTATAAGGTGTTAAAAGGTTTTCAATAAACCCATTACTAAATTCTGCAATAGACACACCTACTACGAACTGCTCTCGATTCTCATAAAAAGTTGATATTTTGACTTTCATATATTGTTTAATGGCTTCGGGTACTACATCGTAACCACAAACAAAAGTTATCTTAACTGCTTGCTTGTGGTTTTGAATATTTGGTGTTTCTAAGAAACTAATGTACCCTAGACCATTGTCGCTATATGTATAATATTTGCTAGAATCTAACTCTAAATAAATACCTTTTTCATCTAAAAACTCAATTTTTTCTATTGTTTTTAAGGAACCTTTTGGAAGTTTTGTAAATAAATTATTACTTATTAACTCAAATGTAGCTATTTCTAATTGTCTATTCGTTATATTTTCGATATGTTCACGAACTGCAATTATTAAAGAAGTTAAAAGAGTGTCATTTTCATCATCTAAAATTCTAAGAAATTCTTTGACTTCTTCTAATGATAAAGGCTCTTTTTTTGGTGCTACAATTTGAGTTAATTGCATTTATTTATCCTCTTTCTTTTTTATTCCATCTCGTTTGGCGATTGTTTCAACTGCATTTAAAGTTTCTTCATCGCTTAACACCTCACCGCTTAATTCAGCTTCTTTTAGTACAGTTGCTAAGTAAAGTTCATTTAGTTCATTCTGCAGAACGCTTTGTTTTAAGATTGCTTTTACTTTTGCTTCTTTTTCTTTTTCTAACTCCTTGACGTTCTTATATTCAGCAATAAACTTTTTATGCTGTTTCTCATCTGTAAATTTAGCAGTACCTTGCTTTGTAAGTTTGAGTACCTGTTCAGCGTTAAGGTTGGGAATTTCTTCACCAACCTTAATTGCTTTTATTCCACTCATACTTACTATTGCTATAAGTGTGTATGTTTTCATCATTTATCTTTATGCGTTTTTGAGGACTGCTACTGCATCGTCTTTAGTTAATTTTCCATCAACTCTTTTGTAGACTTTAAATGCAACAACTCCCTCTTCCATATATCTCTCTTCTGCTCTTTGAATAGCCATTTGACCACGGTCACCAATTTTGTACCTTGAAATATCACCAAAAAATGCTAAAGGTTCGCCTGATTCGCCTAACATTGTGTCATCAATTTCAACAGGTCTATTGAATAATCTTCCAGGTTCTCCAGCATTAAAACCTTGTGACCAAACAGGATTGCCTTGAGCGTCTTTTAATTTAAATACTGCTTTGTAAAACTTGTCTGAAATAATCCAAGTTCCTCTTTTTCTATAAGTATTGTGAACTTTTAAATACAAATCTTCTACATCTGCTATTGAAACAGTATCTAGTACTGCTAGTGTGTCTTGATTCTTTGCTGCAATACCTTTTAGCAATCCAGTAGGCTTTTTAACACCATCACCATCAATAAATGCTGCTCCCTCTAGCCAACCTGTAGCATCTGCAATTTGTTCTACTAGATAAGATTGTAAACTGAAACTTTCATCTGCTAAAAACTCTTCTGCGACTTTTACAATTACACCATTTTTAAATGCCTCTATTTGTAAATTTGAAAACTTAACATCTGAAGTAGGGTACGCACCTAATTCATCAATCCAGCCTGCAACGGCTCTATCATCACCCACAGGCATATTAAAAGTTCCATTTGTTTTAATAACTGTTGCATATTTTCTTACTGCTACATTTCTTTTTAAAAGCTTATCAATTTCTTTAGCCCATTGCTCTGGCACTAATACAGTACCACTAGTAGGCGCACCTAAAGTCATAGTTGCTTTAATCTTTGATAAATCTACTCCACCAGAAGCCATAAAGTGCGTGAAGTCCTTTATATTTTCAACATCTAATATCGCTTGTGCATTCACTGGACTAATTGCTATAATTTCATCAACTTCACTAGCTAGTTTATTTTCAGTTTTTAGCAAGTCAATGTCACGACTTACTTTTTCAAATTCTGCTTTCATTTTTGCAAACGTTGCTGTATCTTCTTCATTCATTTCTGCGTGTGCTTCGTTAAAAATTTTCATTGCAGTTAATTTTTCAGCTCTTAGAGCCATTAGCTTTTCTAAATCCATTTTTTATATTCCTTTTTCTAAGATGTAGAGAGTTCTGTCTCTCATATTTTTAGCTGTTAGATCAACCACCTTTTTAATTTCTATATGTTTTTTATTTTCTATTTGTTTTGGTAATAACTTTGCTACTGCTTCTAAATCTATAATTTCATTTTTCATAATTGCATTGTTACAAGCTTTTAAACTTTCTAGCGTAAGTGCTTTTGCTTCTGCTTTAGTCGTATCAGATTCGGTCGAGATTATTTCATCTACAAAACCTGCTTCTAATATTTCAGAACCATAATAAAAACTTTCTTCGTCCATAAGTTTTTTTATTTCATTTTTAGTTTTAGAAGTTTTAGACACGTAAGCATTAGCAAGTAAAGAAGATAAGCCATCACAAATATCGGCACATTTTCTTAATTCGTGCTGATTTCCATATACTGGAATCATTACGTTATGTATCATATAAGTAGTGTTATCATAAGCTTTTACTGTATCAGCGGCTAATGCAATATAAGAAGCGATTGAAGCAGCCATACCAACAATAGTAACTGTTATAATGCCTTTATCGTATGCTTTTATAGCGTTAAAAATAGTAACACCCTCCATTACAGAGCCACCACCGCTATTAATCTTAATACTAACATCTCCAGTTGCTTTATCTAGTTGCTCTACCACGTCTTTAGCTTCGATGTCCCAGCCACCAATAACTCCGTCAATTAATATCTCATCCATTTTTAGGGACTCCTTTATTTAAATTTTTGACTGTTGATAAATTTAATTGAACGTAATGTTCGTCACCATCATCAAACTTATTCTCATCTTCATAATTTCTTA
>JADGFH010000052.1 GCA_016743925.1 Labilibaculum sp. | reverse complement strand
ATCAAACCCTGTCCATACTAGGATTCAAAGGTGATTTTTTAATCTCCAATAATCTGGACTTAAGTTTTGGTTTGAAGTTAAAGCTCCCTGAAATGCTATAGTATTATCGGGACATTTATCCTGTTTGTTTTGCTCTACATATTGGCTGGTGTTTTTTATGCCCTTGTCATTTGCTGTCCCTGCTTTTTTACACTTCTCTATCGACTTAACGGTATTCAAAAAAAATATGGACACAAGGGGTGGAGTAAAAAAAGACATGCAGGGAAACTACCTCAATTCATCTCTGTGAAAAAAAGAATTTGTCAAAGCTAAGCCATGAAAGTAAAATCGATCGATCAAACCCTGTCCATACTAGGATTCAAAGGTGATTTTTTAATCTCCAATAATCTGGACTTAAGTTTTGGTTTGAAGTTAAAGCTCCCTGAAATGCTATCCTGTAGTGAGGAAAAGCTTTACGCTTTGCACGATAGTTTTGAGCGTGTGGTCAACATTCTGCCAGAGAATACCTTACTGCACAAGCAGGATTTCTTTTTCGTGGATCACTTTACAAATAAAGAATCAAAGCCAAGCCAAAGCAGATCTAAACTAGATGAAGCCTATGGGAAGCATTTCCATGGAAGGGAATTTTTGAAACATGAATGCTATATCTACATCAGTTTGCTCAATAAGGGACTTTTGAAAGACTATTTAAGCTCTTCCTTGATTTTTTCCAGACAGGTGAGAGATCTGGAATTGCAGAGACATGAAAAGGCTCAAGAGTTGCAAGCCAACCTGATGACTCTTTTTAAACAATCTGGTATTGACTGTGACCTCATTAGTAGAGAAGAAGCTGTCGGTACTCAGGAAGATACAGGTTTAATAGAATCCTATTTGACACTTAATTTCAAGAAGGAAAGCCCACTACTTGGAGGTATTGACTTTAGGGACAGACTCAGGGTGATGGATAGCTTTGTGGAAATTATGAGTTTGAGTGATTACTCACATGTACCATCCAATATCAAACCGGTTGGAGAACATCCAGGGACAGGATTACCATGTTCATTTGTTTATCCTATTACTTATCACCTTCCTTTTACCCATATCAGCAATCAGTTTATTTATATGCCAGGACAACAGGAGGTGAAAGCAATATTGGAAAGTGATTATAAAAAGATCTATAGCCTTTCTCGTTTTTCATCCGAAAACAAAATCAATGCAGGCTTAATCGAAAAGTTCCTTGACAAGGTTCAAAGCAGTGGAGAGAAGATTGTGAAAACCCATTTTAATGTCATGCTGATGGATGAATCTATCAGGTCACTAAAGAAAAACAAGAGTGAATGCTCTTCTGCATTTTCATTGATGAACTGTTTTCCTTACCAACATACTTTTGATTTGCCTTTCCTGTTTTTCTCCTGTGTGCCTTTTTCTACCCAACTACCTGAAACAGAACTCTTCATTACACAGGTGCCTCAAGCCTGTTGTTTTACAAACTTTGAAGGAGAGATCAGAAATTCCCAATCAGATTTTACCATTCAGCTGTCCAACCGTCAGGAAGGCTGCCCCGTGCAAATTGATCTTTCCGATGAACCCATTGAAAAGCATTTGATTCACAATAGAAACAAACTCATCATTGGAGGATCAGGATCAGGGAAATCCTTTTTTACCAATCACCTTTTAAGACAATATGCCGAGAGCGGAAATTGCCATGTGGTTCTTTTAGATGTGGGACGTAGTTATGAAATACTGACTCGTTACCTGAATGAGAGTTTGAAGGAACAAGGTGGGGCTATGATGGTGGAATTTACGACCGAACATCCCATATCCTTTAATCCCTTTGTTATTGATGGAGAACTCAATGTAGAAAGAAAACAAACGATTCTTTCAGTCATCTATACCATCTACAAAGAAGGACTCTCAGATATGGAAAAGGATGTGATCGCCCACTCAGTGACAGACTTTTTAAATACTGAAGGTTTGGAGCGCTCCTTTAATGGCTACTACCGATTTTGTAAGGAATTTATTCCTGATTTGGTGGATAGACAATCACTGGAATTCAACTCCAATGAATACTTCTTTATCCTTAGCAAATACTTTGAAGGAGGTGAGTATGATTACCTGCTGAACAAACCCATGCAGACAGATGAGTTTTTTGCCTGTCCTTTTTTGGTTTTTGAATTGGACAATATCAAGGATCACCCTGTGATCTTTCCAGTGGCAACACTTATCATCATGGATATCTTTCTACAAAAGATGAGAAGGCTGAAAGGCGTTCGAAAGGTGATCTGCATAGAAGAAGCCTGGAAAGCTATTGCCACACCTCAAATGGCCGCCTATCTTAAATACTTTTTTAAGACCATTCGAAAATTCTTTGGAGAAGCCATGGTGGTGACCCAGGAGGTGGATGATATTATTTCTTCTCCCATCATTCGGGATGCCATCATCAATAATGCAGATACCAGAATCTTACTGGACATGAGCAAGTTTAAAAACAAATTTGATCAGATCAGTCAATTTCTTGGACTCACAGATTTTCAAAAGGAGCAAATACTGTCCATCAATAAGAACCTTCCTGGAGACAGAAAACTTAAAGAAGTATTCATTGCACTGGGCTCTTATTCAAGAGTGTTTGCTCTTGAGGTGAGCCGTAGCGAATATTTTTGTTACACCACAGAGCAGAAGGAAAAGGAAATGATCCTTAATAAACTCTCTGGGGATCATTCTCTGATAGAAATTTTAAGTCAAATGGAATCACATTAAAAACACATTAATATGAAAACAACAATTATAGGAATCGTTTTGCTTTTCATGATTTTGATGAGCGGAATACACGGAATAGCTCAAACCCCAGTAACAGATGTTGGAGCTGGCATACAAAGAGAAGCCCTATGGAAACAGGAGAAGGGGATTCTAGCCAAAATCAATTGGTATAATGTACTGATTAAAGCCTTGAATGGAGACATCAAAGGTTTGACAGGAGAGATGCTTGGCATAGATCAGCAAATGCTGGAAAGTCTGGAGAAGGTATCTGGCTTGATCAAGGATTACAAGAGAGTACAGGAAACTCGTAACATGCTGGGAAAAGTTATGGACATCTACACAGAAAAACTGCCTCTCCTGATTCAGGACGATAACTTTACCAACGAGCAGGCTGTGGTTATTGTACAGTCCTTCGACTTGATTTTGGATGACAGCAGGCAGCTGGTTAATACCATCTTAAAAACCATTTTAAAGGATAACCTTCTGATGATGGATGATAAGCAGCGTTATGATACCATCAATGGAGTTTACCTGAGTGTCAAACAGCATTATGGCACGATTTGTTACCTCTATAACAAACTGCTTTACGCTTCCTATTTGAGAAGCTATGAGAGTAAGAATCTGGAAGGCTTTGCCATGTATTATTCATTATACAAATAACTGCTCTTATCATGAAAAGATTCAAAATAACAAGTCTTCTATTGCTTCTGTTTTTCTTGCTTTATTCAGCAGGGATTGCAAACGCTCAGGCGGTGCCAATTAAGAAGTGGAGGGGAAGATACCCAAGGATGAAAAATTCCTACCCACAGGCTTTTATTTCATTTAAAGGCTGGTTACCGCCCGTACCCCATTTGTTTGTTAAAACACCATTCACTCATTACTATTTAAAAGTCAAGTCGGTGCCCTCGACAGATTCCGGAGAAATTACAGGAAAGACAAAAACAGGTCTGCTTCGTATTTTTTCTAGACTCATGGAGCGATATCAGTTTAAAGGAAGGTATCAGGAAACGGGAAAAATCAAACTGATCAGTGAATTTCAAAAACAGATCGATCAAAAACTGTTTGAGAGTCGGAAAGATCAATTGGAAGATATCTATGGTTTAACAGCGACTTTCCTGGATCTCTATAAGAACATGGATAATTTGGATCATATCGAGCATGGTAGAAGGGTCAAGAAACTCCTCAAGAAAGAAACCAACGAGATTTTACAGCAGTTTTTAATGATCAATTTATTGGAAACAGATCATGGAGAAAAATTCAAGGCTTTTACAGACATCCGAATGGCTTTGATTCAACTTTCTGGAGAGGTGGATTATACCCTGAACAAAATGAGGTTCTTTAATTCCTACGGGAAATACTATAGTAACCACTACGCTTTTTTAACCCAATAAACGATGGCCATGATATTACAGATACTAACAACAAATGATTTTTTTGCCTTCACAGATAGCTTGGTAGAATCGGGTATCAATCATGCACGACTACTGGTGGACATGGCAAGAGCCATCGGAGGAATTGCCGCTTTCTTCTATATCTCCAAACGGATTTATGAAGAGCTCATTGCTGATAATCCTATCTCTTTATTGCCTTTACTTCGTCCTTTTGCCTTTGTCTTGGTTTTAAGCTTTTGGGGAGTCTTTGTGAACCTTTTAATGGTTCCAACCAAAGGACTGTCATCCCTATCAGAAGCCATATACGCCGATAAAAAGCATATCGTAGCTCAAAGATTGGAGGAGAAACAAAACGCCATTCTTGCCGTTGACTTACCTATCTTTTATGAGAATCAGGAGAAGGAAGCCGCACTTTGGGACAAGGGAATTAACCTGCTTCTTACAACTTATAATATAGTGACGGGAAGAGCCATTCAGAATCAGATCAGTTTTTACATTATGAATACGATGCGTCAGGTTCTGGAATCTGTTTTTGAAGCCATCGTTTATCTGATTGCTTTTCTTCGAACCATCTTCTGTGTTTTGCTGGTCATCTTTGGGCCCCTTGTTTTTGCCCTATCCATATTTGATGGTTTTCAGGACAACTACTTACAATGGATTGCAAGATTTATCAATGTGAACCTCTATCTGCCTATAGCCCTTTTAATCTTATCATTGGTTCAGGAGGTACTCATCTATGTTTTGGAATGGGAAATTATGACAATCAACAGCATGCTGATCTACCAACCACAACTATTCTATGTGACTAATCTGGTGGTCCCCATTTGTGGTATTGTTGGATTGAGTATGGTTCCAAAGATTGCCTCTTGGATTGTTCAAGCCTCAGGTACAAATTCCGGAGGAGGAAGAATGCTGAGGACAGCAGCTACTATGGCCGTTACAAAAGGCATGATGAAATAAGAAAAAACAAGTCTTATGAGAAAAGTATTTGACATTCAAAGAAAATTCCGATTCACCGTTTATATCCTTTTTACCACCGCCCTATTATTGATTGGTGTCAGCATTTATGTGTTTACCATATCAGCAAATTTGGTAGAGCGTTCTCAGCAAAAAATCTATGTCTTGGACAATGGGAAATCACTCTTGGTTGCACTTCGTGAAGATATATCCGAGAATAGAAATGCGGAAGCTAGAGATCATGTTAAGCGCTTTCATGAACTTTTCTTTACCATGGAACCCGATAAAGCCTATATCGAAAATAATGTTAGGGAAGCCCTTCATCTAGCGGATCGTTCAGCCATGAAGCAATACCAAACCTATAAAGAGAATAACCTGTACAATCAGGTGATTGCTTCAGATATCAGCATGACGCTTCAGACGGATTCCATTCGATTGGATTTTTCGGCTTATCCCTACCGTTTTCATTTCTATGGGAAACAGAAGATTGTAAGGAAATCTAATATTACGATTCGAAGTTTGAGTACATCAGGAACATTGAGGAATATCTCCAGAACGGACAATAACCCACATGGATTTTTGATGGAAAACTGGCGCATCGTGGATAATAAGGATCTAGAGAGTATCAAAAGGAAGGTGTTTTAAAAAGGGAGGAAATGTGATGAATAAGAAAGATGAAAATAAAGAAAGATCATTCAAAGGGCAGTTAGGACATTGGATAAGTCGAGCAGATAACAAAGATAGATCTCTTGAGCCTGCTGTTCGCAAAAGAAAATGGCTACTCATCCTAAGCGCATTGTTTGTGCTCTTTGCTACTTCCTTTCTTTGGGATCCGATGACTGACTTATCCAGTAACAATCTGGATATTCCTAATAAGCCAGGAAACTTAGATAAGAAAACAAGCACTCCCACATTTGAAATGCCAGTCGATTCATTTGAATTACACCTAAAAAGAAACATTCATGAAAACATATCTGAAAAAGAATAAAGCCTTATTAATTCTACCATTGGTTCTACTTCCTTTTATCGTACTGATCTTTTATGTATTGGGAGGAGGAGAGAAGGCTAGAAATAACAAAACGCTAATAGGCGCTCATACAAATCAGGAAGGAGCCAATTACTTGCTCCCAGAAGCTGAAAAGAGCATTGAGATTTTTGAGAAAATGGAGGCTTATCAAAATCAAAATTTACCAGCCAATATAAATGCTCAAAACACGCTATCAGTAAACAAGGAGTCATCTGATGCTAGTCATATGGATCTAATAGATGTGCATGCCGATAGTTTAAAAGTTTTGTTTAAACATCAGTCAAAAGCAGATGTGTCCAGTAAGTTATTGGCTCATATCAAGCAAAAGGAGGAATTGGTACGGGGAGATTTAAGCGAGGATAAAGATGCCAAGCCAGCTTTAGTTAAAAGGAATTTTAAAGCAGAACGCGAAGGTAGGACACAATTAAAAACAACAGTTAATCAGTCAAATCCAGAAGAAAACCTGAAAAATAGAATGACCCATCAGCTAGATGGATTGGAAGAATTGGAACAGATTTTTGATGAAAATATGAATCTAAGCAGGAAGAATGATTCCTTGAAATATTTCCTTCAAGAGGTGAAGGAAAAGCTTAAAATATCGAATCAGAAAAAAGAGCAAATAGTTTCGCTTGAAAAGAAGTCAAGTATGGGATTTGATAACAAAAATCCATCAATTTCTCTGATAAAAGCAGAAGTCTATGAGACCACTACAGTCCTGGATGGGAATCGAATCAAAATGCGATTGCTGGATGATGCCTGGATAGATGGAAGACGAGCAGGGAAAAATACCTTCTTCTATGGAATCTGTGAGATTAACAATGAAAGGTTAAACATACAGGTGACTAGGTTTCCTTTGGCAGAATACTTTTTACCAGTTGATATACAAATTCATGATTTAGATGGTTTACCAGGTCTTTACATTCCAGATAATGTTGCAAGAAGAGTGAGTAAGGAGATCGGAAGCCGAACCAATACATCATCTCTTTTGAGTATGAGGACTGATCCTCTTACAGATATTGGAATCAATACCGCAGATCGTACGGCTCAGGCTCTGATCAAACGAGTGAGACTTAAAAAGATCACCATCAAAAAGAATACACTAGTCTATTTAATCAATCAAAACCAGTAGCCATGAAATATCTATTTACCAGTCTGCTTGGTCTTTTTTTATCTATCAGTTTAATGGGGCAAAATAAGATTTTAGTCAATGAAAATAAAGTCACTCATCTAATCTCAAAAAAGAAGATTACTTACTTGCAGGTGGGTAATCCTGATCTGGTCTTAGCGGAAATCGTATCGGAACATCCCAATATGGCAAGAATCAAAGCAGTAAAAGCATATGAAAATGAATCTTCAATAGCTCTGGTATCTGGTGGTAAGCTTTACGCCATTAGCTTAATATATGGAGAATCGAAAGAGATCTCTTACCAATTGGATGAATTTGAGGGTCTGAGTGCGAACCTCTATCACGGAACTCTAATGAGAGAAGAAGACTTAAAAAAAACCTGCAGATTCATTCTGTCTCATAACAGGACTCATACAAGCATAAGAAAAAGTAAATCAGATGGCATTCAGTTTGGTCTTCAAAACATCTACCTGCTTGGTGATGCCTTGTTTTTTGAATTGGAGATAGAGAACAAAACCAATATGGCTTATGATGTGGATAGTTTTAGGTGGTGGATAGATGATCAAAAAAGAGTAAAAGCGACCAATACACAAGAATATCAGATTCATCCAAAATTCCAATACTATGGACTAAAACGCATACCAGCCCAAAGAAAGGCAAGGGAAGTATTTGTCTTGCCCAAATTCACTATTACTGACAAAAAGATATTACGCATTGAACTGCTTGAGAAAGCATTGGGCAATACTGGGAGAAAAGTATCTCTGGAGCTCAAAAACAGGGATGTTATAAAAGCAGAAAGCTTATAAAATACGAACTCAAAAGATCAAAGAGATGAATGGGGAATCAAGTGAGCTAGTGAGGATGCATGAAGGGTTTCGGTTCTTCTCTTACCTCTTGTTACTGGTTTCTTTGTACTTGAGTCAGCTTCAATTTTTTAAGTCTTTGGGTATTTATATGTCAGAATTAGATGGCTTGATCTATAAATTACAAAATCTTCAGCTCTTGGTTCATCCTGCTTATTCCAAAGCCGCTTGCATGAGCGTTTTGATGATAACCTGCATAGGAACAAAAGCGAAAAAGGACAGGAGTCTAAAGATTTCAAGCCTCTTATACCAACTCTTTTTAGGACTACTGCTTTATTGGGGAAGTCTATTTATTAAAGATTGGCAGGTAGGTCTTTATTTGCTTTTCTCTTTTTGGGGTTTTGTCGTTCTGAATATTGCTTTTGACAATATCTCCAAACTCATCAATGTGAACCTGATGAAAGATCGGTTCAACAAAGAGAATGAGAGCTTTAAACAAGAACAGGAATTGAAGGGTAATCCATACTCTGTGAACTTGAGAAGCCGGTATCAGCACAGAGGGAAAGTCAATGAAGGATGGATTAATGTGGTAAATCCCTTTCGGGGGAGTATGGTCATTGGCACACCAGGCTCAGGGAAATCCTTTTCTGTGGTTCTACCCTTTATCAAACAGCATTTGAATAAAGGTTTTGCCATGTGTGTGTATGATTTTAAGTTCCCTGATCTTTCAGTGGTGACTTATAATCATTTTCTTAAAGCTAAAAAGAGAAGAAACTTACCCTCACAAGCAGCCTTTTATATCATCAACTTTGATGATATCACAAGATCTTATCGCTGCAATCCTTTGGCACCTGAATTTTTGGAAAGTCCCATAGATGCCTTTGAATCTTCCAGAACAGTATTATACAACCTAAACAGAGAATGGATTAGAAAACAAGGGGAATTCTTTTCAGAGTCAGCCGTTTCCTTCTTTGCAGCAGTTATTTGGTTTTTAAAGCGCTATAAGGACGGCGAATACTGCACCCTGCCACATGCCATTGAGCTTTTGCAGTTGGATTACGATGATCTCTTTGAGGTGCTTTCACAGGAGAAGGATGTGGTTAATATTATCAATCCTTTTATCAATGCGCACAAAAGAGGTGCAAGTGAGCAATTGGAAGGGCAGTTGGGGAGTTTGAAAATTGCGATTTCTAAGATCATCAGTAAAGAGATTTATTGGATTTGTTCAGGTGATGATTTTTCTCTGGATATCAATAATCCTAAGAAACCTAAAGTACTCTGTTTGGCTAATAACCCACTTCGAATTGAAATGTATGGAGCTGTCCTGTCCCTGTATATTACCAGAATGCTTAAGGTGATTAATCGTAAGGGGCAACACAAATCCTCCTTGATTTTTGATGAGTTAGCAACCATCTATTTCAGGGGTTTGGATACCTTGATTGCAACAGCAAGAAGTAATCGAATCTCAACTCTGCTGGGAATTCAAACTATAGCTCAGCTGATCAGAGATTACGGCAAGGAGCAGGCCAATGCCATACTAACCAATATAGGAAACATATTCGCAGGTCAATCTGTTGGAGAGACCGCCCGATTTATGCAAAATCGAATGGGAAAGATTCTTCAGGAGAGGCAATCCATAAACATTAACCGTAATTCTCAATCCACATCTTTTTCTACCCAAATGGATTTTCTGGTTCCAGAAGGGAAGATTGCCACACTGCCACAGGGCTATATGGTAGGACAAGTGGCTGATAATTTTGGCGAGCAGATTCAGCAAAAGAGTTTTAACAGTTTAATCCGAATAGATACTGAAGCTACCAAACGAGAAGAAATAAACTACCAGCCCATACCTCAGGTGTATGAGTTTGATGACAAAGAGAAAGTCTTGGAAAACAATAGAAACCGGATCTACAACGACATTCAAAAGATACTGATTGAATGTAAGATCAACACTAAATAAGAATTGTAATAAGCATTAAAAAATTAAAAAGATGGAACAGACAACACGTATTCGTAAAGATGAAATCCCTTTTGAAAAACTGGAGAAGGTTGGGATTAAAAGAGATTTTGTTGACCGTATGGAAAGTCGGGAATTAAACGACTTTTTAAATGGTTTTCGCTCAATGAAGCTTTATACAGTCAATGCCAAAATCAATGATGAAAACTTTCGTATTCCGACAAAAATCCGTTTGCAAAAACTAGAGGATGGAAGTGTGAACATTAAGGTGCATCCTATACAGCGACTTCATATCCCGGAGGAATATATGCAGCACAAGTTTACCAAGGAGGAAAAAATGGACTTGTTGGAAAATAGGAACCTGGGTAAAACTCTAGAATTAAAAGGAAGAGATGGGAAGAAAGACAATTATTATTTGTCCATAGATTCTAAGACCAATGAATTGATCCCATTGCGGAAAAAACACATTAGAGTACCTGAAAAAATAAAGGGAGTAGGTCTTTCGGATGAACAAAGACAGAAACTGGCAGCAGGTAAGAAAATTGTTGTAAAAGGAATGACAGGCAAAGATGGCAAAAAATTTACAGCGACCCTTCAAGTGGATGCTGCCAATCGAAACATCAATTTTTCTGGTTTTAAACAGGAAAAAGAAAAGGAGCAGAAGGCGGAAAAAACGAAAGCAACAAAACAGAAAGTAGGATAGAACAGTAGACTTATGCTTGATTTAATCTTGGGGAAAGCTTTGCTATTACTTATATGGTTTTCCCTATTCTTTACAGTTGGAAATCCTAGATTAATAATAATACAAACTTTAAAGAGGGGTATGCAAGATGTGTTTTTGTTCCACAAAAACGCTTGTGCCTTCCAGCAGGGACTTTTCATCAGAGATGAAAAGCTTGATTCTGCGAAGGCTAATAAATGAAAAGATATGAGACCCAAAACAGCAGATCATGATAAATTGGGTGAAGGGGTTCGGATTCGGCTGACAGAACTGGAAAAGAGATTGCTATTGAAACAATCTCAGAAGGAAGGCTATCGTACTATCAGTGATTTTTGCAGGGCAAAGCTGGTCAAAAAAAGGAAAGTTCGAAAAATAGAGGTGAGTGAAGAGTTTGTAATGATTACTAAAAAACTGGATTACGAGCTCAATAAAATAGGTGTGAATCTCAATCAGGTTTCTAAAAACATCAATGCCCAACATGTTTATCAATTCACCTCCTCAGATCAGGAAGTCTTTAAAAAAGTACTGCAAGAGCTTCGAAATTGCTTTTCTGTTTTGCAAAACTATATGGATATGATAGAGTAAAGATAAAAGCCCTTCCCATGGTCATTGTAATCCATCAAACTACCAGTACAGAGAATGCTTTCCTTTATAATGAGAAGAAAGTGGAGGAGAAGCACGCTACATTCTTTCATAGCCAAAACACCAAGGCCATAAATCCCTTTTTATACGATAAAAAGCACCGCCTAAAAGAGTTTACATACATTGAAAAGCGTAATCCCAGAGTAAAGAATAAATGTCTTCATATCTCCTTTAATCCATCTACAGATGATTATCAGAAATTAGGTGATAAGATGACTCAGGTAGAAATCGATAAGCTGATGCAGCACATGGGATATGGCAGTCAACCTTATTTTGTCTACAAGCACAAAGACCTGGATCGAGTCCACTTTCATATCGTTTCTTCAAGAATTGACAGGCAAACAGGCAAAAAAATCAAAGACAATCATGAGCGACAAAAGGTTCAAAACTTCATTAAGGAATTAGATCTAAGGCATCAATTGGACAATAAAACTAGAAAGGAAAAGCCTGTATTCAAGTTCTCAGCAAGAAGCAGAAACATCAAACAAAGCCTAGAGCATCTTTTTCAGCATTTAAACCAGATGGAATCCATAAATTCCAAAGCCATGTATGATGAAGCTTTGAAACTGTTTAATGTGGAAATTAGACAATCGGGAAGAGG
Source organism: Labilibaculum sp. (assembly GCA_016743925.1). GTDB lineage: Bacteria > Bacteroidota > Bacteroidia > Bacteroidales > Marinifilaceae > Labilibaculum. Next base: position 3,137 of record JADGFH010000052.1, on the reverse strand, counting down.
TCATATCGTTGTTGTGACTGATGGTAAGGGAAAAGTGATTCGTTACCCAATTCGATTATCAAAATTTAAAGAACAACCCAAATTTTACCAGAAAGAAAAACAACAGCTTGATAAGCCAGAGCAGATTCCAGAAGAACGAAAGTCCAGAAAGCCTGACTTCAAAACAGATTTTTTGAAAGAGTTGCTTTGGCAGATTAGAAAGAGAGAGCAAAATCAGGAAACAAAGAAAAAGTACAAGGTGAGAAGTAAGAAGAGGAGGTAGATTATATTCTTGCTGAAGAAGACAAAGTAACATTAGATCAATACTTCGAAAGAATGTATGGTATTGAACTAGGTGATTAAATTATTAAAAATGAAGAAAGAAACACTTAAAATATTAGCTTCACTACAAGAAACAATTATGCTATTTGTTTATTGTAACCGAAAAGTATACAAGTATTTTAATTGAAAAGTATACCACAACAATTTAATAAAGTAGTATCCTATAAAGTGTGTAAGTAAAGTTATTCTGATTTTTTTTGGAGCTCTTATTTTTAGCTCAAGAAAAAAAATGGAAATAACTTTACGTTATCTGTCAATCATTTCAAAGCACATATTATGGATGCAACAGATTTAATGTCGGATGAATTTTTCAAGCAATTCAAAACAGGCCATGAACTAAATGACTTTTTAAAGCAGATTCAAAAGCGAGGAATTGAAAAGATGCTCGAAGGCGAGCTTGATGAGCACCTAGGCTATGAAAAGAATCAAAAATCTGCAAGTAGTAACTCACGCAACGGTTTTGCCAATAAAAAGGTAAGAACCAGTTATGGAGAGTCAGAAATTGAAGTCCCAAGAGATCGTGACGCTAGCTTTAATCCAATGATTATTCCAAAGCGAGGCAATATGGTTGAGGGGCTTGAGAATATAATTGTCTCTTTCTATGCTAAGGGAATGAGTAATAGTGATATTCAGGAGCAAATTTGGGAATCCTATAATTTTGAAGTTTCTACCAGTGCGATTTCTCGTATTACAAGTAAGATTATAGATGATATTATCGTATGGCAAAATCGCCCACTAGAACCCGTTTACCTAATTGTTTGGATGGATGGAATTGTTTTTAAAGTAAGAGAAAACTCTAAAGTGATTAATAAGACTGTTTACATCGCTGTAGGACTTCGAAGAGATGGCAAAAAAGAAGTTCTTGGACTTTGGTTAGGAAAAAAGGAATCATCCTCTTACTGGATGAGTGTACTAACCGATATGAAGGCGCGTGGTTTGCAAGATATTCTGATTACAGCAACCGATAACCTAAATGGATTTACTGATACAATTCGAAATGTATTTCCTTAGGTGACGATACAAATCTGCGTAGTTCATCAAATACGAAACTCCAGCAGATACGTGGTATGGAAAGATAAAAAAGAGTTTACTAAAGATATGAAGTGCATTTATGATGCACCTACCAAAGATGCTGCTGAAGCGGCACTAGAGGACTTTGCAAACAAATGGAATTCAAAGTATTCCTACGCCATTAAAAGTTGGCGGGATAATTGGGATGAGCTTACTGCATTCTTTGAATTTCCTTTAGAAATAAGAAAGATTATTTATACAACAAACCTGATTGAAAATCTAAATGGTAAAATCAGGAAATACACGAAAAACAAGCTCTCTTTTCCTACTGATGAAGCTGTAATGAAGTCTGTTTATCTGGCTGTTAGGGAAGTAACTAAAAAATGGACTATGCCAATCAGTAACTGGGGAGTGATCTTAAATCAGTTTTTAACTATATTTGAAGAAAGGGTCAGGCTAAACGCCTAACCTTCTAAATTTCATTTACACACTCTGCGGGATAGTGTCAAATACACCAAAAATAAATTGTCCTTTCCTTCAGATGAAGCGGTAATGAAATCAGCCTATTTGGGATCAAGTCGAAATCTCTTACATCTCTAAAAGCGGATCTGAAAGCTTTAATTTTAGCATTGAAAGATTCTGCAGAAGCATTAGTACTATGATTGTCGAAATAGTTTAATATCCCTTTGTAATTTATTCATTGATGCTGCCATATCTAAAGTAATCTCTTTTACCTCAGAGCGCTTCTCATAGGAGATTTTCTGCAGAACAGAAATGATCTTACTTGACTCTGTTCCTTTTATCATGGCAATCAAACATCCTTTTTTCCCTTTTGCTTCTTTATTAGTTAAGATCGTATAAAGTTCTCCATTGGAAAGTGAGGTTTCATCAATACTTAAGTGTCTACCAAAGTTTTTAGGAAATAGAATCCAATCTTTAGCATGTGATTTTTGGGTCCACTGATGATAGCTACTGAGATGATCACGATACTGTTGCTGTAATTGTTTTCCATCTAAATGATAATAAGTTCCCAGACTTTCACAGCTTATGGGCTTAGATTCCAAATGTTTCTTTAAAAAAGACGCAAACTCTTTGGTGAGTCGCGTGCCTGATGCTACCATTTGCCAATCTCGACTTACCAGTTGTCCTGAGCTATGATTAAGTCACCTACGCCGCTTGACATGAAGAAATATACCTTTATCTCGTATTGGAAAATCTTGTGCCATCACTGGTGGATGGAATCCTTTTGATTCGAGTTTGTCTAATTTACATTCCTGGGGTGGAAGATTTTTTTCTTCTAAATGAACATTAAGAGCCTCAGAATAAAAAATTGTGTTGGTGATATCGAAATAATTTAAAAGCCCTTCTGGTAATAATAATTGAACTAGTTGTTGGTAGTGCTCGGGTTCTGTCATCACTATTGCTTATTATTATTATTATTTGTCTGCAAAAATGATGATTTTACTTTTCCCCCACAACTTTTCAGCTTGATCCCCTATTTGGCCACAAGGGAAGCAATCATTAAATAGACGATGCCGATCCAAAACTGAGGAGTGATACTCAATCAGTTTTTAACTATATTTGAAGAAAGGGTTAGACTTCTGTAAAGTCCAACCCTGGAAATATCACTTACACATATTGCGGGATAGTGTCCGTCTGAATTAACCATTCTCTGTATAATGTTATTAAATATACTTTGTTTACTTTGTGAACGATTCAAGCGGTAACAAAACTCATCAAAGTAGCGATCTATATTAAATTCACTTACCCAAGAATAGGTTGTTCTGATCCAAGATTTTACTTGA
>JADGFH010000795.1 GCA_016743925.1 Labilibaculum sp. | reverse complement strand
CATATTTCCAATAAAGAAATCCTCCTAAAAGGCCAACTAAGCCACCAATTATTTCAAACTTTCTGTTTATAATAAATTGCTTTACCATATTGTAATTATATATCTATTTATATAATTCAAACATAGCAAAGAATACTGAATAATTTTGTCATACTACTGACAAATCTCAGCAGAATTAAATTTTAACAGTTTTTAATCTACAAAACACAAATTCAATTCTCCCCAATAAGGCTGAAAGACGTATATTTGTATCACTTTAAACTATAAACCAGAATTAAACATGTTAAAAATATACCACAACCCTCGTTGTTCTAAAAGTAGAGCAGGCTTAAAATATTTACAAGACAAAGGTTTAGAACCTGAAATTCGATTGTACCTTAAAGAGGAATTCACCGAAGCAGAACTTGCTGATGTTTTAATGAGAATGGCTAAACAGCCATGGGAAATTATTCGAACTCACGAGAAATTATACAAAACCGATTTTAAAGGAAAAAACTTCAATACTGATGAATGGATTAAAATTCTGATTGAATATCCAAACTTAATTCAACGTCCAATCGTGATTAAAGATCACAAAGGTATATTTGCTGTTCCTGCTGAAACGATGGAAGAGATCCTTTAGAAAAACCTCTTTTTATAAGTTGATTAAAATATTTGCAAAGCTGTCTATTTCCACACCGCCAACATTTCCTTCTTAATAAGAACATGATGAACATGAATAAATTTGGAAAAATATATCTCGTATTACTATCCTTACTATCGGCAGCTTGTGATCCTTTTCAAACGAAAATAGGAAATGAAGTATCCTTATACGAAAGCATAGAACAGAAAGAGTTCTCTTTTCCGGATACGCTTAAGGTAATGACCTGGAACATTAAATTTGGCGGTGGTCGAATCGATTTTTTCTTCGATTGTCATGGAGACAGGGTAATTATGAAGGAAGCTGAAGTTTTGGAGAACCTATCAGCTTTAGCTGAAAAAATCCGTGAAGCAAATCCTGACATATTAATGATACAGGAGGCAGATGTAAATGCAAAACGGACTGCCTTTGTAGATCAGGTACAACATCTGCTTGACAATACTGATTTTAATTATGCAGCCTACGCCTCTCAATGGAAAGCCAAGCACATTCCTAGCGATGGAATCGGCAAAATGGATTCGGGCAATGCCATTTTATCGAAATGGAAGTTTACCGATGCAAAGCGAATTTCGCTACCCTTAATAAAATCGCAAAATTTTATCGTTCGATACTTCTATCTAAAAAGGAATATCTTGGAAGTTAAACTAGAGCAGCAAGGCAAAATTGTGCATTTGCTCACCACTCACGCTTCGGCTTATGCCAATGATGATACAAAGAAAAAACAACTGGCAATTGTTAAATCGCATATCGATTCGCTAAGTCGAAATGGTGAACAATTTATATTGGGTGGAGATTTTAATACCCTTCCGCCTTACAGCAAACAAACCAGCAAATTTGAAGACTCGGCTTGTACCGATGGAGATTTTGATGCAGATAGTTATGCAGAAGAAACCGATTGGATGATGCCATTTTATGAAGATTATAATTCGGCGATAATATTAGAAGATTTTAAAAAAGACAATTCGAAACATTTTACGCATACAACAGATAAAAATGGGTACTGGAATCGCAAGTTAGATTTCCTTTTTACCAATGGAGCGTTTATTCCAAACAGTGGCAAAACACTCCAACAGTGGATGCAAGTGTCTGATCATGCTCCAATTATAGTAGAATTCAACACAACACCGTAGAGTTTTTCATGTTCTAAAAGTATGATTAAGAACATTTTTTAAACTTTCCTTTAATGATAAAAAGGTCTTATTTTTAGACTCTAATTTTTAAACAGTTACAGTTATGGCAGATAATAAACTTTTTAGTGACTTTGCTCCTCAATCTACTCAAGAGTGGAAAGACAGAATCGCTAAAGATCTTAAAGGTGCTGACTTTGATAGAAAGTTGGTTTGGAGAACTAATGAAGGATTCAATGTACAGCCTTTCTATAGAGAGGAAAACATGGATGACAAAGCCTTCATGAATACTTATCCTGGTGATTTTCCATATGTTCGTGGTAATAAAAAAGACAATAACGACTGGCTAGTTCGTCAAGATATTATTGTGAAAGATGTTAAAGAAGCTAATGCAACTGCTCTTGACATTATGAACAAAGGTGTTGATTCAATTGGTTTCGTGTTGAATTGGAAAGACCTAAGCAAAGAAGAATTAGCTACTTTGTTAGAGGGTGTTTTCTTGGATTGTGTAGAAATCAACTTCGAAAAATCTCACAGCTCTGTTGAATTAATCAAAAACCTACAGGCAATTGCAACTGAAAAAGGTATCGCTCTAGATAAATTAAATGGCGGGGTTTCTATCGATATCAATTCTGGTTTCAGTACTGTTGGTAACTTCTGTCAATCAGAAGAAAGCTCATTCAACTATTTAAAAGAAGCTCTTATAGCTGCAAAAGCTCTTCCTAAGTTTAAAGTTATTGCAATTGCAGGTAGTCTATTCAACAACTCTGGATCTTCAATTGTTGAAGAATTAGGTTTCTCTTTGGCATCAGGTTCTGAATACCTAGGCAAAATGATCGAAGCTGGTCTTTCTGTTGATGATGTTGCTCCTAAAATGCGTTTCAACTTTGCAACAAGCTCTAAGTATTTCATGGAGATTGCTAAACTAAGAGCTGGACGTCTGTTATGGGCAAATATCGTAAAAGCATATGGTGCTTCAAACGACGCTATTTGTAAAATGTTTGTACACGGTGAAACTTCAGAATGGAACAAGTCTGTTTATGATCCTTATGTGAACATGTTACGTACTCAAACAGAATCTATGTCTGCCGTTTTAGGAGGCCTTGATTCATTTACTGTAAAACCTTTTGATTCTTTTTATGCTGAATCATCAGTTTTCTCAGAACGAATTGCTCGTAACCAACAATTATTATTAAA
>JADGFH010000794.1 GCA_016743925.1 Labilibaculum sp. | reverse complement strand
TAAAGATCGAGAAATCAATCTTGTTCCTGTAGCTCGTCAATCGAGTGGTAGTCCTGCAACGGGTCTATCTAAGATTCACATTTTGGGACAGAATGAAATTATAAACAAAGTATTCCGAAAATGTGACTGCGATCGCAAATTAAAATATTGCGGTTTACAATGTGTAGAAGGAGGATCTCATGATGAAATTCTTCGTCAACATGAATATTTTGAAGAGAAGAAAAGCAAGTTATTAATGTAGTAGTACAATCAAGGAAACAATCAATATAATGATCGACATAAAAATACCAAGTCCAGGAGAATCCATTTCCGAAGTAGAAATAGCCAGCTGGTTTGTAGCAGATGGTGATATTGTTGAAAAGGATCAGGAAATTGCAGAAATTGAATCGGATAAAGCTACATTAACACTAATTGCTGATGAAGGCGGTAAAATTCAAATTAAGGCTCAAGAAGGCGATACGGTTGCTGTAGGCTCTGTTGCTTGTAGCATCGATACCAGTTTTGCTGGCGAAGCTAAATCTGCTAGCCCTAAGACAGAAACCAAAGAGGAAGCACCTAAGCAAGAAGCTAAGGCTACGGAAGCTGCTCCTGTAAAATCTTCTGATGAATTTAAGGATGTTAAGATTTCTCCTGTTGCCAAAAAGTTAATGGAAGAAAATCAACTTTCGGTTGATGATGTGATTGCTGGACTTCAACGTCTATCTAAAAAAGACATTCAGGCTGTTGTTGAGAACAAAGGCAACGCCCCTGTTGTTTCGGCTCAAACGAAAGAAATTTCGAGAGATGCGAAACGTACTAAAATGACTAATCTTCGAAAGAAGTTAAGTGCACGTTTGGTTTCTGTGAAGAACGAAACTGCAATGTTGACAACCTTTAACGAAGTTGACATGAGTGCGGTAATGGAATTAAGAAAAAAACACCAGAAGAAATTTGTTGAAACTCATGATATCAAATTGGGTTTCATGTCTTTCTTTACAAAGGCTGCATCGGAAGCATTGAAGTTACATCCTGCGGTAAATTCTATGATGGATGGTGAAGAGATTGTAACGCCTGAATTTGCCGATATTGCAATTGCTGTTCAAACGCCTAAAGGATTAATGGTTCCTGTAATCAGAAATACAGAAAGCTTAGGTTTGGCAGATATTGAAAAGAACTTAATGGCTCTGGCTAAAAAGGCTCGTGCTGGAAAAATTAGTTTAGATGAAATGACTGGTGGAACGTTTACCATTACCAATGGTGGTGTTTTTGGTTCGCTTTTAAGCACACCAATTATCAATCCTCCTCAGTCGGGAATATTAGGTATGCACAATATTGTTGAACGCCCAGTTGCCATAAACGGAAAAGTGGAAGTTCGCCCAATGATGTACATTGCCCTATCTTACGATCACCGTGTGATTGATGGAAAAGATTCGGTTGGTTTCTTGGTCAAGATTAAAGAAATGATTGAAAATCCACACAAGATGCTATTCGATGGAAAAGATCCTGATAGCTTGTTGTTGGGAATATAAAATAACAATATTCATTATTAAAGGACATGCCATGGCGTGTCCTTTTACTTTTGTATTAGATCCTGGAACATCATAACTGAGTCTGAAGGACTCTTATTCTTTAACTGGAGGCATCGCCTCTAGGTTACCAAGCCGAGAGTCTACAGCCTGTAGGGCTGATACAAGTCAGGACCAAAAATAAGAGGTGTCATATTCAATTACATCATATTCTCTCATAAATTCTTCTAGCTCATCTTTATAATCATGCACCTTATGATGTTCCTTCTGTCGCTTAATATATCTTTCAACGGCCTCTACTCCTCTGCTGCTAACCGAAAAGGCTCCATAACCAATTTGCCAAGTAAATTCCTTTACGCCCTTTTCTTTCATCCACTTCGAACTTGACTTTTTTACTTCCTCAACAATTTTAGCTAAAGCATAATTTTTCGATAAGCGAAACAGGATATGAATGTGATCAGGCACCGAGTTAATTTGTATGGATGGACTTTCCATCTTTCTCAATATTCCAATGATGTATGCATGAAGTTCTTTTTCGATATCTGTGGCGATATACGGCTTCCTGAATTTAGTCCCGAAGGTCAGATGAACGTAGACTTGTGATAAGGATTGTCCCATAAGTATTCGTTTTTGTTGCAGCCCTTCAGGCTGTAGATTAGTAGCTTCTGCATACTAGAGGCGATGCCTCTAGTTATGGTATAAGAGCCCTTCAGGATCAAGCAATAATTCCATTATCAGCTTTATGAAGAAGGCTGAAAGCCTGATATTCCCTAACTAAGGGCGTCGTCCCTAGATTCGACATCATGCACATAACAGCCGGAAGGGCTGGCATATATAGGATTCAAAAAAAGCCTACCCTGTATAAGGTAGACTTTCATCAGTTTACTATTTCTTCTCGTTATTCGGCAGGAACTTCTTCGTCTTCTTTTTTGCTGCGAGCGTTTATAAGCGAATTGTATTTTTCAATTAAACTGTTGCATTCATTAATAATAGCTGCATAAACAGGCACTTCTCCGATTGTAGCGAATGCCTGAATTCTATCCGTTAACATTCTATAGGCCAAAATGGCCTCTTTACGCAAAGCGATAAGCTTCACATCAGGAGCTTCAGCGTCTTCTTTAACACGATCTAAATAATGTGTATTAAATTGGGTATTTGATGTACCTAACTCTCCCACCCACTCGTTTAGGTTCAACTTACTTATACCAGCAATTAAATTCGCTTCTCTTTTCCATTCTTCAATTACGGCGGTAATGGTAGCCGTTTCAGCTTGATAATTCTGTCTGGTAACACCAGTTCCAAATTTCTTAAGAGAGAGTGATAAGGCTAAAGCCGCTGCTTTTGTTGCTTCATCGTAATGATTTGTATAAGCCTCTATAAGAGTTTGAACACCCACAATGGCTCTATCGCGTCTTTCATCATCTTCTACCAAAAGTTTGGTTATTTTACTAGCCAAATCTGGTT
>JADGFH010000051.1 GCA_016743925.1 Labilibaculum sp. | reverse complement strand
GACAGGAGCAATACAGGGAAGTATGCAATTGAGTAATACTTACAAGAGCAAAATTAGCGCAATTAAGATGGCTATTTTACAAACACCTGGAGCAAACGAAAATTTAAGTGCAAAGGTGAACGACTTGCAAATGGAAGTTGATGCTATCGATTTCTTATTTAATGGAGTTGATGCTAGAGCGAGTGGAGAAGAAATTCCTCCTGCTCAAATTCCGATTTCGAACAGAATAGGAAATATTGTTGGTACACATTGGGCTAGCACATCTGGAGTTACGCAAACGCAAAAAGAGCAGTTTGAAATTTTGAAAGAAGAATTTCCAGCAGCTTTAAGCAGATTGCACAAGATTGCAAAGGAAGTGAAGATGATTGAAGCAGAATTGGAAAAAGTTGGTGCTCCATGGACACCAGGTCGAATTCCAGTTTACGAGGTTGAATAATGTTTTACTATTTAAATACAAGTGTGATGAAATATATTATTTGGATACTTTTCGCCCTATCAATGAGTAGCTGTGTAGTGACTCAAACCATAGTCAATGCTCCGTCAAGTGTTAATATGCCTAAGAATGCGATGTTTATTTCTCAATCGGGTACTGAGTCTAGTTTAATGCAAACACTCATCGATTTAAAAAATAATGAAATGGTGGTGATGACCTATAATTATGCCGATCTAATCAATGTTACAAGAACAGGCATTTTTCTAAATCCTGAAGATTATAAGCAATTTAAAATAATCGGAACAGATGCTCCTTTTAAAAAGGTAGAGGAAGAGGAAAAAGTTAAATCTTCAGAGAAGAAGAAATAAAAGCAATAGGGGCAATCGATTACCGATTGCCTCTATTTATATTTTAGATTATGGAACTCCTAAAGTAAATCTTTTTTTCTACTTAGTAAAACAGAATCTGCTAACTGAATTGCTGTAATCGTAAGCAAACCAAAAGCAAGTGGATATTTGAAGCTGATGGCATAATCGAGAATCACATCGGCCATATCAATCTCAAAGTAGAATAATATTCCTACAGCAAACCCTACAATAACAAGCAAACCAAGACTCATTATTGCATGTTTAAGTAGTGCCTCACGAATCGATTTTTGTTTCTCAACATGCTCAGTTACGTTATCTGCAAAATCCATTGGAATAGATATCTCAAAATCGTCTTCTAAACTTTCTTTTAGCATACGATCTATCAAATTCATTTCTTCCAAATTAAACTCTTCTTCTTTATATTTTCCTTGATTATTGTGCATATTCATTCATTTTAATGCTTAATCAATTCACTTTTTGCAATTAATTCTTTCAACATTTTACGAGCTCTAAAAATATAATTTTTTACCGTTCCTTCTGGCAATCCAGTAATTTCAACAATTTCTTTATAGCCCAGTTCTTCCAAATGATACAAGCTAAGAACGGTTTTGTATTGCTCTGGCAGCCGATCAACCATTTTTCTGATGTATTTTTTCAACTCCTCTTTTTCTACAATCTGCTCAGGATGCTCATTTGTTATCATATCCTCATGATAAAATTCACGTTCCTCATCGTCAATTTCGACACCATGCTTTCTTTTTTTCAAATGATTTACCGAAATTCGGTAGGCAATGGTTGCAATCCAAGTTGAAAGTTTCGAATCGCCTCTAAATTCTGGTAATTTCTGATGCACCTTAATAAACACCTCCTGACAAACATCTTCCAAATCTTCTTGCCGATTCAACAATCTTGCGGCAACGTGAAATACCAATCGTTCATATTGCTTTACCAAATATCGGAAAGCTTGAGGATTGCCATTACAAATTTGATGTATCAGCTCGGTTTCGTTCATCTTTGATTGAGTAGACAATCACTCTGATTTAATTGTTGCAAAAAATTACAAATTAATTGTATTATTATTTGGGTGTTCCCCTTCGGGTCGGGTCAATCGCTATTACTCCTCGCTCGTACCTCGCTGTGGGGTAGCCGCTTTTACCCCTAACGCAAGCTGCAAACATTATCGATAATTCTAAAGTTAGGCTATTTTTCTGTTCATACACACGAATTTCTATACTCCTGTAAATATTTAATTTACAGGTTTGGAGCAATGAGATTTGTAATCTCCTTTTTATGAATTAAAAATTCATAACTCCTAAACGTCAGATTGCAAATCTGAGGTGGCGAGGTTTAATCAAGAAGTAAATCCTCCGTGGTACCCCTGTGTGCTCTGTGGTTGAATTATTTATTCATTATCCAGTAAATATTAGGTATGTGAATTAATTTCTAAAAAAAATGCAACTATCTGCAACATATTAAAACCCACTCTGGTCTAATAGTCAAAATACATTTAGAAACTTAAATTTTTGAAATATGCATATTGGCGAATTATTAATGGCTGCAGTGGTGTTTTTTAGTATCATCACATTTGTGAAAACAATGTCTTCACACTTTTTAAAGCGTAAAATTATTAAAACGGGTCACTTCGATCGTGCAGAGATATTGGATCAAAATACAGATGTAGAAGTAAAAAAGCAAGTACAGTACGATCAATACCCAGCCTTAAAATGGGGATTGGTTGCATTTTTTGGAGGACTCGGCTTCATCGTATTAGAAATATTGGGAGTCTATTATCCAGAATTTAAAAACTATAGAAGTGCAATGCCTTTTGGAATTTTCTTCATGTTCACAGCTATCGGATTTTTAGCTTACTATTTAATCATGAGTAAGAAAGTAAAAGAATAAACTTCTTTATTTAATCATAGTCAAAGTAAACCCTCCAAAGGCAATTAATTGCTTATTGGAGGGTTTTGTTTTTAATATACTAATCTAATTAGAGAGTTTGAATTTCTATCTAAATGGTTCCCGATAAGAACATTCAATTAAGTTTCATCAACTTTTATTTAGGTAATGAATATTTTTCCTTACCTAAAAGAGCTTCCCATTGCTCAATATCGTTTTCCTGATACTTAAAAAGGCATTCCCAATGCTCGTAAGTGCTTTCCCGATCCCCAAAAGTGCATTCCCGATGCCTAAAAGCGACTCTTTGTCAGGGAAAGCAGGTTCTTAGACCCCCAAAGTGAATTCTAGATGGTTAAAAGTGACTCTTTGTCAGGAAAAGTACATTCCCGATACCTCAAAGTGAATTCCCGATGCACAAAAGTGCTTTTTCACCTAAAAACAGTAAGAATTTTCATCAATCAATTTCTTGGCAATGAGTCGTCGCTCTTCTTTGCCGTTGATTCCTGAGTGTTTGGTGAATCGTTTTAAGCCTAGAAGCATCATTCTTAGTTCATCGCCTTTGGCAATTGCATTTGTGGCATCTTTTGCATTTTTATGAATTCGATCGGCAGCATCGTAGAAAAATAACATGCACATCGCAATTTGTTCTTTACAAGCTTCTTCGCCTTTCAGATCAATTAGCTTTTTAACTCTCAATAACAAGGATTCTGCTTGGTAACAGTCAATAATGATATCAGAAATATTCATCAATATTTCTTGCTCATCGCTCAGTTTTTGCATGAATTTTTGAGCCGCAGCACCAGCTATTAATAATGCAACTTTCTTAAATCCGAGATTCAGCTTACTTTCCATCGCTAACAAGCGTGTATCTTCCTCTCCAAAATCAGGAATAGCCATTAATTCTTTGGTAACATTTTTCGCTGCAGACAAAAGAGGAAGTTCATTTTTGAAAGCCTTGCGCAATAAGAAATCCACTACCAGCATACGGTTGATTTCATTGGTTCCTTCAAATATTCGATTGATTCGAGAATCGCGATAAGCACGTTCCATTGGAGCTTCGGCCGAATAGCCCATACCTCCATAAATTTGAACACCTTCATCGGTAACGTAGTCTAGAACTTCGGATGCGGCAACTTTTAAAATAGCAGCTTCGGCAGCAAATTCTTTTTGCGCTTGAATAACTGCTTGTTCTTTTGGTGTGCCTTCTTCCATCAAATGATGCATGGTATTTTGGATGTCGTTACTGCATCTGTAAATGGCAGATTCTACTGCATAAGTTCGAATCGTTTGCTCGGCAATTTTGTGTTGAATAGCGCCAAAGTTTGCAATGGTTTTGCCAAATTGAATTCTTTCGTTGGCATAGTTGATAGAATAGGAAATTACCTTTTTACCAGCTCCTAAAACAGCTGCTGCCAATTTTAATCTTCCATTATTTAAAATGTTTAGAGCAATTTTAAAACCTTGGCCACGTTCACCAAGAAGATTTTCGGCAGGAATTTTACAATCTTCGAAGAACATCATAGCAGTAGAGGATCCTTTAATTCCCATTTTTTTCTCTTCTTGTCCTAAACTAATGCCCTTAAATTCTTTTTCAACTATAAATGCACTAAGGTTTTTATCATTGTCAATTTTTGCAAAAACGGTGTAAATATCCGCAAAGCCAGCATTTGTAATCCACATTTTTTGACCATTCAGCATGTAATGTGATTCATCTTTGGAAAGAATCGCTTTACTCTTACCAGAATTGGCATCTGAACCTGCTCCCGGTTCGGTTAGGCAATATGCTCCTTTAAATTCACCACTAGCTAGTTTAGGTAAATATTTTTCTTTCTGATCTTGTGTTCCGTAATACAAGATTGGCAGGGTTCCAATTCCGACATGAGCCGCATATGCTACTGCAAACGAACTGTAGGTTCCCATTATTTCGGTGCTTAGCATCGAGGTGTTTAAATCTTGACCAAAACCACCATATTCCTCTGGTACTGCAATGCCAAGCAGACCTAATTCACCTGCTTTATCCATTAAACTGGTCATTAAACCTTCCTTTTGTGCATCTATCTCATCCAATAATGGTAAGACTTCTTTTTCCTGAAAATCATGACAGGTTTCCATGATCATTTTTTGCTCCTCCGAAATTTCTTCGGGGATAAATATATCTTGAGGATTTGTTTCTTTTACCAGAAATTGTCCTCCTTTTACTGTTTTTATCTTTTCCATATTATTTCAGTTTTCAATAAACAGTTATCAGTAAAATATCTTTGTAACTTATAGAAGGTTACTATTTACAGCATTTCGAAAATTCCTGCTGCTCCTTGCCCCGAACCAACGCACATGGTAACCATACCATATTTCTGTTTTCGTTTTTTCATTTCATGAAGCAACTGAACCGAAAGCTTGGTTCCTGTGCACCCAAGTGGATGTCCAAGCGCAATTGCTCCACCATTAACATTCGTTAGCTCTGGATTAAGATCCAATTCTTTCATTACCGCAATAGCCTGCACTGCAAATGCCTCGTTCAATTCTATTTGCTCAATTTGATTCATGGCCAAGCCAGATCGTTTCAAAACTTTAGGGATGGCCTCTACTGGTCCAATGCCCATGTGTTTTGGTTCAACACCAGCTACCGAATAGGAAACGAAACGAGCAATTGGTTCTACATTCAATTGTTTCAGCATTTTTTCAGAAACCACCAGAACGAAAGCTGCTCCATCGGATGTTTGCGATGAATTCCCTGCTGTAACGCTACCTCCTTGTGCAAAAACGGGTCTTAATTTACTCAAGGCTTCTTCCGTAGTTCCTAATCTAGGTCCTTCATCCATACTCACCAGATGTTCTCTACTTTGAGCCTTATCATTCCCATTTACAAAAGTTTCCATCACTTTTATGGGAACGATTTCATCCGCAAAGCGATTTTGCGCCAATGCTTCTAAAGCTTTCCTGTGCGAATGAAAGGCAAATGCATCTTGTTCTTTGCGCGAAATATTGTATTTTATTTGCAGGGCTTCTGCTGTAATTCCCATGTTCCAATACCAATCGGGGTGCGATTTGGCAATTCCTAAATTAGGAACCAAACGCCAGCCACCCATTGGCATTAAAGACATCATTTCCACACCTCCAGCAAATATGCAATCAGCTAATCCTGCTTCTATTTTGGAAGCGGCAATGGCTATGGTTTCCAATCCTGAAGAACAATATCTGTTCACAGTCATTCCAGGAACTTGAATGTGATCCAATCCCATGAGGGCAATCATTCGACCAACATTCAGGCCTTGTTCTGCTTCAGGAGTTGCATTTCCAACAATCACATCATCCACCATGGTAGGATCAATATTAGGAATCTCTTTCATGATTTTTTGAACCACTTGAGCGGCCATATCATCTGGACGAATAAACCTCAGTTTGCCTTTTTTTGCTTTGCCTACAGCGCTTCGGTAGGCTGCTACTATATATGCGTTCATAAATTTCAGTTATCAGTTATCATTAAACAGTTATCAGTTGCGAAGGATTTTCCCCTTTTGCAGCAAGCTTTGCATTCGTTCCAGCGTTTTTTTCTGCTGACACAGTTTTACAAATGAAATGCGTTCCAAATTCAATAGGTAATTCTCCGATACTTCAGCAGGTTCGCTTAATTCACCTCCACTAAGTACTTTTCCCAATTCAATAGAAAGATATTTGTCGTATTCTGATATGTAGTTTCCAACTTCCATTCCATCTGCTCCAGAATAAACCAAAGCCAAGCCTTCTGCTCCCAAAACACGAATGTCTTTTGTTGGTAGAGGAGGCGAGTAACCTTTTTCTATCATCAGCAAAGCAGCTTTTTTGGCGTAGCGCAATTGGTGTTTTCTACTTACAATAACTTCATCAACATCTTTACGCAAATAACCCAATTCAAAGGCTTCATAGCCTGATGTAGATACTTTAGCTTGTCCGATACTTAAGAATTTTTCGCGGAAGCGATTGGTTCGAATGTCATCGTGCGCGATTTCCTGAGAAAGGCGATAAGCGAACTCTTTAGTACCACCACCAGCAGGAATTACTCCAACACCAAGTTCAACTAATCCCATATAGGTTTCCGCATGAGCGATAACTTTATCGCAGTGCATGCAAATTTCGCATCCTCCACCAAGAGCCATTCCATGTGGAGCGGCTATAACAGGAACCGATGCATATTTTAACTTTAGCATCGTATTCTGGAAAGTGCGTACCACCATATCTAGCTCTTCATATTCTTGCTCAATGGCCAACATAAATACCAAGCCTATATTTGCTCCTGCCGAAAAATTTTCTCCTTCATTGGAAATAACCAAAGCTTTGTATTCTGATTCTGCCAATTCCAATGCCTTATTAATTCCCTGGATTATTTCACTTCCTATGGTATTCATTTTGGTATGAAACTCTAGGTTGATTACGCCATCTCCCAGATCGATAACACTGCATCCTTCGTTACTCCAAATACTATGCGATGGTCTAAGATTGTTGAGGATTACCAATTCTTCCGTTCCAGGAATGGTAATGTAATCTTGGGAATTGATATCATAGAATTGCTTGTTTCCCTCTTTTAATTGATAGAATTTCTGATCCTTTTCAGCCATCTTGTAAACCCAATCGGCAGGTTTATTACCTAGTTCTTCCATCATTGGAATGGATTTCTTCAATCCTAATGTATCCCATATTTCAAATGGTCCCATTTCCCAAGCAAAACCAGTACATATGGCTTCATCAATCTTATATATTTCATCTGATATTTCAGGAATTCGATTCGAAATGTAGGCAAACAATCCTAAAAATAATTTACGATAGAATTGGCTGATTTTTCCTTCTCCCTTTAACAACAGTTTGAATCTGTTATTAAGATGTGGTATCGCTTTAGCCGCTTCAAACTCAGGGAATTTTATTTTTTGTTTGGCTTGATATTCAAAGCTTGAAAGATCTAAACTTAGAATTTCACTTTTGCCCTCTTCGTTTTTGATTTTTTTGTAAAATCCTTGTCCAGTTTTGGCTCCCAACCATTGGTTTTCCATTAGTTTCTGAATAAAATCAGGAATTGCAAAAACTTCCTTCGATTCGTCATGAACCAATGCTTTTTGTAGGTTTTGAGCAACGAAAACAAGGGTATCCAATCCAACCACATCGCAAGTTCGAAAGGTAGCGGATTTAGGGCGGCCAATAATAGGTCCTGTTAATTTGTCTATTTCCTCAACCGATAGGTCAAATTCCTTCAGTAAATGAAAAACTGACATCATGGAATAAACTCCAATTCGATTGGCGATAAAGGCAGGAGTATCTTTACAAATCACAACCGATTTTCCCAGATGCCTTTCTCCAAATTCTTTTAGGAAAGAAATCACTTCCTGCGAAGTATGTTTCGACGGAATGATCTCTAACAATTTCAAATACCTTGGTGGATTAAAAAAGTGGGTCCCACAAAATGATTGTTTAAAATCTTCTGATCTGCCATCCAAAAGCATTCCTATTGGTATACCCGAAGTATTACTCGTGATTAAAGAGCCAGGTTTTCTGTACTCTTCAATTTTAGAATAAAGGCTTTGTTTGATTTTTATATTTTCAACAATTACTTCAATAACCCAATCACAATCTTTAATTTGAATTAGGTCATCCTCAAAATTTCCCAGATTAATTCTTTTTGCGAAACGTTTTAAATATAATGGATCTGGTTTGTTCTTTAAAATTCGAGTAAACAGTTGGTTTACGATTCTATTGCGAACCCTTGGGTGTTCCAATGAATATCCAGCCTTTTCTTCTTCTACATTTAGTTCTTTGGGAGGCATGTCAAGCAATAGCACCTGCATACCAATATTGGCAAAATGACAAGCAATTTGAGCACCCATTACTCCGGCTCCCAAAACGGCAACTTTCCTTATTTTACGATGCATATTTAGTTTTTTAGTGTGTGTCAGGAATAAATTTCTTCAATCAGTAATTGATATTTATTTTTTAAAACTTTGCGTTTCAATTTTAAAGTAGGCGAGAGCTCTCCTGTTTCTGGCGTCCAAACATCAGCAACCAATCGGAAGCTTTTGATTTTCTTAGGTCGATCCAGATTTACATTCATTTTTTGAATCTCTTTCCAGATGCGAACCTGAATTTTTTGATTGAAAATGACATCTTCTGGACTCTCAAATGGAATTTTTTTTCGTTTGCAATATTCCTTTAAGAACTCAAAGTCAGGTGAAATAATAACAGAAGGAAATCTTCTAAACTCGCCAATAACAATGTTTTGATCGATAAAAGGAGACTCTTTTAATAGGTTTTCGATAACCTGAGGTGCAATGTAAATCCCACCTGAAGTCTTAAAAATTTCCTTCTTTCGATCTGTTATTTTTAAAAAACGATCTTCTTCCCAACAGCCAATATCTCCCGTATGGAACCAACCATTCTCGTCAATTACTTGTTTGGTTAGCTCTGGGTTTTTATAATAACCTAACATGATATTGGGTCCTCGTGCTAATATTTCTCCATCATCGGCAATTTTTACCTCCACACCTTTTAAAACTGGTCCAACGGTTCCAAACTTCACATCTGGATAATTATTTTGATTGGCAGCAATAATAGGAGAGGTTTCGGTTAAGCCATACCCTTCTTGAACAGGAATGCCAGCTGCCCAAAATAAACGCTCTAAGCGCACTTGTAATGCAGCTCCACCCGAACACATGAACATGATATTGCCACCTAATGCTTCCTGCCATTTGCTAAAGATTAGTTTTCGGGCAATTTTTAATTTGAATTCATACCAACTTCCATTAGCGCGGTTTAATTCATATTTTGATCCCAGATTTACGGCCCACAGAAAAATTGATTTTTTAATAAAAGGCAAACTCTTTCCTTTAGCCATTATTTTATCATATACCTTTTCTAACAAACGTGGTACAGTCGCAAAACCGTGAGGTTTTAATTCTCGTAAATTATCACCTATGGTATCCATACTTTCGGCGTAATAAATGCTAACCCCTTTGTATTGGTATTGATAATTTACCATTCTTTCGTACACATGATTGATGGGTAAAAAACTTAATGTTTTGTGAGAAGAATCAAGTGACAAGCGAGCTGCAGAAGCTAATACATTACTCATGAAATTATTATGAGAAAGCATTACTCCTTTTGGATTACCTGTGGTTCCAGATGTGTAAATTATTGTCGCTAAATCATCTGGCTGAATACTGTCTTTTATTGATTTTAATTCTTCTTTTAAGTTAGCTTCTGCTTTTTCTCCAGCCTCAATTAACCTGCTCCAGTGAGCAACCGCTTTTATTTTTTCAAATGAATAAACCAACTTTACAGATGGATGATTTGCTAAAAGGGGTTCAATTTTTTCGTATAATATATGATCCGAAACAAATATGGCTACCGGCTGGCAATGCTGAATAATGTAATCGTAACTTTTGGCGTTGATTGTTGGGTATAATGGAACATGAACTGCTCCAATTTGGGCTAGTCCCATATCCAGAAAATTCCATTCTGGGCGATTGTTAGATATGCTTATTACGCAATCATTCTTTTTTAAACCATTTTCTATTAAAGCATAACTTATAAAATTGGAATAAGTTAAATATTGCTCTGAAGAATAGGTAATCCATTGTTCTCCTTCTTTTTTTGCAAAAGCATCTACTTTGTCAGGAAAACACTCTCTGTAATTTTCTAGTAGATCAAAAATGCGCTTTACCATAAATTAAAAATTTGAGGTAGATAAAGTGTAGTAGCATATCAACAAAAGTGAAGAAAATGTTGAGGTACAAAAATATTCTCTATGGAAAAGAGATGAGAGAGAAAGGTAGCTTACTTATTTTTGTGCATAAATCTCTACTAGGATGATAATTCGGTTTTTAGGAGAGTCTTTTTGCTTATATAGAATTTACGAAAAGGTTTTCGAAAATAAAAGAATTATTGGTGAGTTTTACTTTTTATTTGGTGAGCGTAAAAAAAGGAAGCTAAATTAGCTTCCTTAAATTTTATAAATGATAATTGTTTATTTGTTGAAATCCTCGGAGGAAATCTTCAACTTTCATTCTTTTTTTTCCGGCTTGTTGAAGTATCTTAATTGAAATATATCCTCCATCAACAGCAACTTTAAGATATTGTTTCCCATCAGTAATTATATTCCCAACTGATTCGGAATGTTGAACGACTTCTTTTTCTGTACCAAATACTTTCAAGCCAATTGCTTTTCCTTCTTCCCTTGGTAGTAACTCTGTCCAAGAAGCAGGGTATGGACTCAATCCTCTAATTAAATTATGAATTGAGTTGATATCTTTTGTCCAATCAATTTTACAATCTTCTTTAAAGATTTTTGGAGCTGATTTTAAATCCTGACCAGGTAAACTTTCTTGAGGTGTTTGTGGATAATCTCCTGCCTCAATAGCTTGAACTGTTTTTACAACTAGTTGCGAACCTACGTTCATCAATTCGTCATGAATAACTTCTACATTATCATCATCACCAATTGAAACTTTTTCCTGGAATAGAATATTTCCTGTGTCTATAGCATGTTGAAGTAAGAAGGTGGAAACTCCAGTTTCTTTATCTCCATTAATTATCGCCCAGTTGATAGGAGCTGCACCTCGGTATTGAGGTAAAAGTGAGGCATGTAGATTAAGCGTACCATACTTTGGCATATTCCAAACAAGCTCTGGAAGCATTTTAAATGCAACAACAATTTGTAAGTCGGCCTTTAAAGCTCTTAGTTCCTCAAGAAATACTTCATTTCTAAATTTTTGAGGTTGAAGGATGGTAAGATCTTTTTCAAGGGCGAATTTTTTCACAGCCGATTCTTGAATTTTTTGACCTCTTCCTGCAGGTTTATCGGGGTTTGTAATAACGCCAACTACATTACAGCCTGCATTTAATAATGCTTCAAGTGGGGCAACCGCAAAATCGGGTGTACCCATATATACAATTCGGAATTGATTCATTTTCCTTATTCTTTTATTGTTCTATTACCTTTTGTGTGTTTAGGGAAATACGGACAATGCTTGCATTCATTTCCACAACAATATCCTCTTTCTGTCAAATACTTTTTACTAAGTATTCGATAACCATCAGGACTCATGGTATAATCGATATCTGGTATTAAGTCGTTAAACATTTTAATTTTGGTTGATTTGAAGAAATTCTTTAACCTTTTCGTTTTTAATTGTTACCGATAAATGATAATGAGTTATTTTGAAATTATTGTTATCATTACAAATAACTCCTGATCCTCTGCAAACGCCCATCCAAGTTTCTAGTAATTCATCGAACCAAATGGTTTTTCCATCTTCAGAAAAATAAATTTGGCGGTTATATGGTTTAAAATTCCAAGCTTTTCCTTTGGAGAAATACGGTTCGCAAAATTGATAGAACTCTTTTTTTGTCCATCTTTCGCTTGTGTCAGTACCAATATAAATAGCATCTTCACTCATCATTCCAAAATAGGATTTGATGTTTGCTTTAGCTGCTGCTTTGTGCCAATCATTTTTATAAATTCAGCAATTTCTTTTTCTTTAGGAGGCTCAATCGTATGGCACGAACTCATCAGTAAAATGAAAAGAAATCCTAGTAATCGAAATTTATTAGGCATTTTTCTTTTTTAAAAATTTCAGAGGATTAATCTTTTTAAAGAAATCAATATAATTTTCAATATTGAAAACCGAAGAATCGGTAGTTGCTTTATATGTTAAAACAATACCTAAGGGCAAAATAATTATTGAAGACAACCACATTCCCCAAAATGGAGTTAGTACAAGTTCTTTTGAAAAACGTTCTGCAGTCATCGAGATAATGTAGTAGGCTATAAAGAACAATACTGAAATAATTACTGGCATTCCTAAACCTCCTTTACGGATTATTGCACCAAGAGGAGCACCGATAAAGAAGAAGATGAAGCATGCAAATGGAAGAGTGAATTTTCGATGCCACTCGTTTGTGAATTTTCGAATCCATTTTACTTGACCTTCTAATTCTCCATTTTTTCGAGAAATATTTTCTCTAGCCTTTCTTCCTTTGTTTAAAGCAGAACTAATAGTTATTAGTTTTTTTGAAGAAGACATACTCTTAAAAAGAGAGTCGGCATCTAGAGTGCGTGCAGTTACCAAATGAGATTGAAGAGTGTCTTCTATTAATCTATTTGGTTCTTTCTGAAAATAATGTCTAGCTAGTAAACTCCTTGATAAGGATTCTTTTTCTTTGTTAAGCTTGGTGGTTAACGAATCTTCTTGCCCTACTAATTGTCCTAAATTAAGCATTCGGTAACTGTTCTTAAAACGATCTTCGTTTCCTCTTTTTAAATCTGTACCGGGAAGAGAAATATTTTGTTTAAAAACTTTGTATTTAATTCTTTGAGATGGATGATTCTTATTCTTTTTACGGTTTTTGGTTTTTATATCTTTATATATATTGCCGCTATAAAGTGTCAGGTTCATGGTCAGTTTGTCGGCAGAAGTTACCATTATTCCTGAGTCAGCAACCGTTACATTTGTATTTCCTCTGTTTTCACGATGATCGTAAATTAGAAGATCATACATCATTCCGTTATCCTTATCAATATTCCCAACTTTCACACTAAAACCTTTCAAATCATTGGTGAAAATACCCTCTTTTAGAATTAACTCAGGGTTTTGTTTTTTTATATCATAGAGTAAGTTGGTTGTTTTTAAGGAAGCAATGGGCATTATATTATTGGAGAAATAAAAAGCACCCAAACTAATCAGGATGATAAGAATGGTTAATGGCTTCATTATTCTTTGTAATGAAATACCCGCTGCTTTCATGGCAGTTAGTTCATAGTTTTCTCCCATGGTACCAAATGTCATGATTGATGCTAAGAGAATAGCCAATGGCAAAGCCATAGGAACTAAAGTTGCCGAAACGTAAAAAAGAAATTCCGCAATTACGGTCCATTCCAGACCTTTCCCAACAAATTCATCAATATAACGCCATAAAAATTGCATGAGTAAAACAAACATGCAAATAAAGAATGTAAACGTTAAAGGGCCTAAAAAACTTTTTAATATAAATGAATGTAATCTTTTCATTACTCACCAATTTAACTGATTTGTTGATGTTTTAACTCTTAATGATAAAATTGAGAGCTGAAAATATCTGTTAACCAGATTAATAAACCATATTTTGAAACCTAATAATTAGTTCCATAAAAAACAAGACCAATAACATTAAGAAACTGGCCCTGAAACACACAAAAATAGGTTATTTTAATTAGGTTTCGTAAATGTGGAGTGTTAAAAAAATTAAATCCCTAAAACATGTTTTAACTCAGCAATTTGGGTATCCCAAAGTTCAATGCTTTCATCAATTTCATCTTCGTAGGCAAAATCAGTAATGATTAAAGACAAATCATTCGTTAAGGCGTCAATTTCGATTTTAAACTCAAAAAAGCTTTCCTCCATATCGCTGTCTAACCAGTGAAATCGAATAAGCCTGTTGTCTTTTTTAGTTAGTAATTCAGCTTGTTGTTCGGATCCATCCCACATGAATGTATAAACTTTATCTTTTTGATTTACATCATCGGCAAACCATTCGGATAAACCACTTGCACTACTCAATCTATCGTAAATAACTTTCTGAGATGCGCGAAGTACATATTCTAGTTCAAATTGTTTCATTGGTTGGGGCTTTGTATTTATATTAAATAAAGTGAAAATATGTAAAAACCAATTTTACAAGTCTACAGTCTTTGATTTAGTACTAAAATATAGGTTTTCCTAAACTAAAAACGTGAATTGTAAGTCGATACTGAAATTTTGCGCAAGATACTTAAGAATATGGAATTAAAAAAAAAGAGAATGAAAACTTCTTCATTTTTCATATTGTTAAGACATCTTTTTTTTGTTTAAAAGTTCAGAATTATAATATAAGCAAATTTTATAGAAGTAGATTGAAGCATTGATAAAAAAGTGTCCAAGTATTTTTTTTTAATGAAAAAGGATTCTATATTTGCAGTCCGTTAGAAAAACGGCGAGGTAGCTCAGCTGGTTAGAGCGCGTGATTCATAATCACGAGGCCGGCGGTTCAAGTCCGCCTCTCGCTACTAAAAAGGAATAACTGAAAAGTTGTTCCTTTTTTTTATTTTCTAGATCTATGGATTAGAATTTGTGTCTTTACAGAAAGGATTATGGTCTAAAATATATTGAAATATCACTCTATTTAATGACTTGTAATATTTTTTAAAAGAAATATTTTAATGCAATAATTCTGTAATAGAGATACTTTGGAATTTTCTTATGAAAAGAGTAGCCTTTTTTCAATAAAAAGATTTTTTTTAGAAATAAAATGCCATTATATTTGCACCGCAATCAAGCAAAAATGGCGAGGTAGCTCAGCTGGTTAGAGCGCGTGATTCATAATCACGAGGCCGGCGGTTCAAGTCCGCCTCTCGCTACTCAAAGGGAATAACTTAATCGTTATTCCCTTTTTTTTATTTATCAATTTGAGCAATATGAAGTAGGTTCTTTTATCTTTGTTAAGCGAAAAAAAATAAAAATAATATGATGACAAATAATTGGTTCGAGTGTAAAGTTAAGTACGTTAAAATTGATGAAGTTTCAGGTAAAGAGAAAAAAGTTTCGGAACCTTATTTAGT
>JADGFH010000793.1 GCA_016743925.1 Labilibaculum sp. | reverse complement strand
GGGATAGATCAGGCTAAATTAAATTTAGGGGTGTTTTGTACCACAACACCCGAATCCTGCATCCCCTCTTTTAATACTAAAGTTCTTAATTATCACTCTTACTAAAAATCCTAGATGCTAAACTAGCAATCTGAACTGATGTAACCTTAGTATTCTTAAGGTATTTATATATCCACTTAATCAGCTATCAAGCCTTTAAAAGGCTTGATAGCTGTAAATATTACTTTTTTACGTAAATTGGGAATGCCATTTCCCTATATGAAGATGCGTATATTTTATTAAAATTTTACACCAAAATACATTATATAAGACTTAAGTACCTTCATGTTTTGAAAGTATTTCATTCACTTGCTGAAGTAGAAGATCAACCTCTTTCTAAAATCCCTTTTTTCTTCGACTAGTTTATTGGTTTAAAAGAAAAAATAAGATTTAGAAAAGCAACAAACAGAGTTTGTATAGGCTTCAAATTGCTCCCGCAGGAGTTTTTTAACCCCTCCGCTAGTGCTATAACCAACGTTAACCATATGCTTCTTTATAAAACTTCTTCACTAATTCATCCTCCAGTTCTTTGCTTTTAAAGTCATCAAACTTATCCGAAAGTATTTCACTAACTATCTTTGGAAGCTCTAAATATAACTCTTCAATCGCATTTGGTTCTCCTGTGATTAAGCCATAAAAGGATTTTCCATCAATTCTCCTAATTTTCTCATTAACAGGCCTTCTCTTTTTACTAACATTATCAGAAGGAGTGAAAGGTTTATCATATACTTTATTATTTTTAGGAGGGAGTATCTCCACATAATAACCAGTATAGCCATTATAATCAGTTTTAAGCATTGCTTCAATGTCATCATAAATAGAAACTTTATGGTTTCCCTTTGTCGTATTATGTTTATTTTTTATTTCTGCAATGATTTTATGGCGTTCGGACTTTATATCAATAACTTTACCTACTTTTAGTTTTGAATACCCGTCAACAGTCCCAATAACATTTTCATGAAGCCCCCCCATTATATTTTGAATGCTCTTTTGTGTTTGTCGAGGTACTTCAACAGAATTTTTCCACTCATCCAATGTTATATTTAATAAGTTAGCATCAATTACTGCCGAAAAGCAGTCAAGAGTATTACTATATAAGTCAGGGGGATTATTTCTTTTCCGATATGCATCAATAATATCATTTTCTAATACTTCTTTAATTTTAGCTCTGTCAAAAAATTCCATTTTTCTCTCAATAAATAAATAAAAATACCTCTGGACCGGCATCATAATGATGTGTATAAGAAGAATCAACTTACCACAATCCAGACTTAGAAAAAATTACATGTATCAAACAAAGCAACAATCTGATTTTTTTAGCGCAAAGATGTTGGCTGATATACTTTCTCTACCAAAAAAGTCTATTGAATCGAGAATAAATAAGGGAATTTTGGTTCCATGTCCTGATACTGGTTTATTTCATAAAGACCAAGTAATACACCATAAAGAAATACAAAGTTTATATGAAAGTAAATGGAAGCAAGAACTAAAGATAACTCCAAATAGAACATATAACCTTGTTGAATTATTTGCTGGATGTGGGGGATTGGCATTAGGACTTGAGCAAGCTGGATTTAAAAGTATTTTACTTAATGAAGTCGATAAACACGCATGTAATACATTACGGTATAATCGACCAGACTGGAATGTAGTTGAGAGTGACATTGCTGATGTTGACTTTACCCTTATACAAGATAACGTAGATGTCCTTACGGGGGGGTTTCCATGTCAGACATTTTCTTATGCTGGCAATAGAATGGGATTTGAAGATACAAGGGGAACCTTGTTTTTTGAAATGGCTAGAGCAATCAAAGAACTTCAACCCAAGGTGTTTTTAGCCGAAAACGTTAGAGCACTCCTTACTCATGAAAACGGTCGAACATTAAATATTATCAAAGATGTAATTGATAAATTAGGATATCATTTAGTTACACCTAAAGTCTGCCGTGCAATGTTTTATAAGGTACCACAAAAAAGAGAACGACTTATATTAATTGGCATTAGAAAAGACTTATCAAACAACTCAGATTTCATCTGGCCATCTCCATATAGCCGCATAATGACTGTGAAAGATGCTTTCAAGGCAGGGGAATTATATGAGACTGACGTTAACAAATCAAGAGGACAAAAGTATCCCGAAAGAAAACGGGAGATTATGAGCCATGTACCTCAAGGTGGGTATTGGCGTGATCTAGGCATCGATCTTCAAAAAGAATATATGAAAGGTAGTTTTTATCTAGGTGGTGGAAAAACAGGCATGGCTAGAAGGCTCTCAATGTCAGAGCCTAGCCTAACTTTAACATGTACCCCAGCGCAAAAACAAACCGAAAGATGTCACCCTCTAGAAACTCGTCCTTTGCAAATTAGAGAATATGCGCGCATTCAGACTTTTCCTGATAGCTGGGAGTTTCAAGGGCCAATAACTTCCATCTACAAACAAATTGGGAATGCTGTACCTGTTAACATGGCTGCAGCGCTAGGCAGATCATTAGTTAAGTTATTGAATGATATGGAAACAAGGGGGGCTGGGTAGAGACAGAATAGTACGTTAATACCCCCTTATATCCTCATTGGGAATTATAAATCTCGTAGAGAATGCCATATTGAACCAAATTGGTTACTTATTTACAAAATAAATAATTTTCAAACGCACAGGCACACATTTAGATCTTTTCTAGTGATTTGAAAAATCAATTTTGGATAGTTAAAACTTAAAGTTGGGGTGGTCAGTAAAATCAGGTGATTTTACTTTTTGTACCACAAAATGCGTATCCCATACCCCCACTTTAACACCAAATATTTCAATTAAACCTCTTACTAAAATC
Organism: Labilibaculum sp.; assembly: GCA_016743925.1. Classification (GTDB taxonomy): domain Bacteria; phylum Bacteroidota; class Bacteroidia; order Bacteroidales; family Marinifilaceae; genus Labilibaculum. The sequence continues at coordinate 114 of JADGFH010000793.1, read as the reverse complement.
CCCTTTTTTTCATCTTTTTAAAATTTATTTTTAAACCCTATTATTTTTCGACTAATTTATTGGTTTAAAAGAAAAAAATAAGATTTAGAAAAGCAACAAACAGAGTTTGTATAT
>JADGFH010000792.1 GCA_016743925.1 Labilibaculum sp. | reverse complement strand
GTTTTCTATTAAATAAACGCCTTCAGATTTTATTTAAATAAACGATATTCTTATACCTGTACTTGTCAATATTCTTATTTATTCCCGACAAGAATTCCCGACACACTCCAATGATTAAAACTACTACCTTCATCATCACCCTGATCGATAACAACTTTTACCACGTGCTTTCCAGCTTTCAAATTATCCAAAGGGATATAAAATGGTTGTGTAAGCGTAGCAGGACACCAATTAGAACGACTAAGATCACTACTCGATAATCCATTACCAAAATTACCTGAAGCAGGATTTGACATACGATATGTACCACAATCACTTCTCCATGGCACATGTTTAAAAATCAAAATATCATCAATAAATATTTGATTAAGCTTTGGAACGAACTCATCTCCATTTCCCCAACCACCATGACCTGTAGTTGTATAAAGTAAATGCGAATCATTGATATCTAAATCAAGAATAAATTCCATACTTAGTGTGTCATTTTTGAACATACGACCATAATTTTGGCCCGATGCTTCCATAACATTTAGAGTATAAAATAATGGTGTTACCACCTTCTCCTTAACTGGAGATTCACCAAATGGTGGATAATAATTTAAATCTAAACTAACTTTATGCCCACCTTTATCATAGTTGCCTATGAAAACTCCTATCCATATTTCCTCTTTATCAGTTGAAATAAGTTCAGTAACTTCTTGTTTATAAACGACAGAATCCTGCCAGTTATAACTATTAATTGGTCGCTTATTGTTAAAATGGCCTACTCCAAACGAAGTGAAAAATCGCATTAGTTCAACAGGTACGGTATATTGCTCCGTGCTAACAACTCCCTGGTATTTTCTCTCCTTATTATCAATATACACAGGTAATTCCTTTGTTCCATTTCTCAAAGCTGACAACATAGATTTCTTATTATCATCAGCAATGGTAAAAACACAACCAGTTCTGTCATATGCATCTCCATTTGACCAATTGGTAAGCGTTAAAAAAGTATTCCCACTAGGATTCAATTCAGGCAATTTTATTTTTTTCATAATCACAGTTCCCTTAGAAAAGTGATACGTGTGATTTAATATTTCTTCGTTAGGGTTTGTGTAACCATTTTCAAAATTTATCTGTTCCTTATCAAAAATAGGTATTGTGACGAATCGTGATTTAATAATTAATTCCCGATACCTTGCCTGATCAATTTCTTGAAGATCAAAATTAGGAAACTCCATCTCCTTTTTTTCACTATCAATTGATTTAGCCTTAACCATCCGACTTCCATTGACGATGTACTTTAACACCAAACCATTGTCAATAACTGCAGATAAAGATGGTGAACCCTTAAAAAAGGTTTTTGTTGTGTACCAAACTTCTACTTTATTAGAGAAAATATTAAAAACTGCTTTTTCACATGGATGCCCAAGGATTATCTCCTTCTCATCTGTTTCTGTTGCCTGAGCTAAATCTGAAAAATGCGTTGACTGCTTATAATGTTCAGAATTGACATTTAGTATTTTAATGACATTCCTTTTATTATAATCAATAAAGTATTCTTCAATTTTTGAAGTATTCGATAATGTTGCAATTCCTTCAGCATATTCTACTACAACTTCCCTGTTAGGAATCAACTCACCTTGATTAAAGTATTCATAAGTGATCTTGGTGACATCTTCATTATTTTTCTCTGATGCCTCGGAACACAAGCTAAAAAACAAACAAAAAGTCAAGAATAACGGTCTAGTAATCATATAAAAAGTTTAGATGTCCAAAGTAATTTTAATAGAAGAACGGCCTCTTTTATTATCAAAGTATTTTCACTAAATGCTATTTTTTCACATTACCACTCATTGAATAAGGGAAGTTATCAGCACTGATACCCCTTTTCTTATTAGGTGTATTAGACATTTTGAAATCGAGACTACCTCCATTTGTTATATCGCTATGCTTTAAGTAATTAGCATCATATTTCTCACCATTCAACTCAACATTATTAATAAAAACATTTTTCTCTGAATTATTATCGCTTGAGATAGTGAATGTTTTTCCATTTTCTAATGTCATGGTTATCCTATCAAATAAAGGAGATCCAAAAACATACTCGTCGGTTCCTGGACAAACAGGATAAAAGCCTATTGAACTAAACACATACCAAGCAGAAGTTTGTCCATTGTCTTCATCACCACAATAACCATCAGCCTGAGGTGTATATAACTTGTCCATTACCTGACGAACTCGAGCTTGTGCTTTCCATGGTTGACCAGCAAAATTGTATAAATAAATCATGTGCTGAATTGGCTGATTTCCGTGTGCATAGTTTCCCATATTAGCAACTTGCATCTCACGAATTTCATGAATTGTTCCACCATAATAAGAATCATCAAAATCAGGAGCCATTTCAAATACACCATCTAAAGTAGAAATGAATTCATCTTTTCCTCCCATCAGATCGATCAATCCATTAATATCCTGAAAAACAGACCATGTGTAATGCAAGCTGTTCCCTTCTGTAAATGCATCGCCCCATTTTAATGGATTAAAAGGAGATTGGAAGTTTCCATCTTCATTCTTACCACGCATTAATCCTGATTCTTTATCAAATACGTTCTTGAAATTTTGTGCTCTTTTTGCAAATAAATCAATTTCTGCTTGTGGACGACCTAACTCCTGAGCCAATTTCCAAATGCAAAAATCGGCGTAAGCATATTCCAAAGTTCTTGCAGTATTCTCTTTTACTCCAACATTGTAAGGAACGTAACCTAATTCATTATAATAATCAGCACCAAAACGCCCTACTGAAGTAATTTCTTCGTTATATCCTTTGGTGTTTTTCAAAATAGCTTCATACAAGGTTTCAATATCATAACCACGAATTCCTTTTAAATAGGAATCAGCAATTAGCGATGCTGAATTTGATCCAATCATACATCCTCTGTGACCTGGACTAGCCCACTCAGGTAACCAACCACTTTCTTTATAGGTATTTGCCAATC
>JADGFH010000791.1 GCA_016743925.1 Labilibaculum sp. | reverse complement strand
GTGAAATTTCGACATCTATTAATTTTAATAGAATCTTCTAAGATTAATGTTGCAGAATTTTCATTAGAAGATAAACATACTTCTTCATCCGGGATTCCGTGCCCAACAAGTGAATTGAATTCAGAATTGGTGAAAGAATCAAACTTATCATTCTTACTAATTTTTTTCGAAGAATTAATGATTAGAGCTTTGACTGTCTGTGCTTTTAATGCTGGGTACTTATATAATATTTTTGCTGCTAGATTAGCTATCAGAGGAGTTGATAAGCTTGTTCCCGTTTTTTCAACAATAACATCATTTATGTTTGCCGATAATACTTTTAGTGCAGATGATCCTGAAGGTTCAATTAACCATGAATTATCAAATTCACATTTTTGTAAACTAAAATTGCCTCCAGCGAAAACTACATCAGGTTTTAATAATTTAGGGTTCTTTTTTTTCATTTGTTTAGTATCTAAATGAAATTTCCGAGTGTACACCGCTGGCTCCATTGCATCTGATAGTAATAATTCACTATCCGTAGATTGTTGATTTTCAAAGTTGTCTCCGATTGCACCGATTGTCATATTATTCATGCTTTCGGCAGGACTTTTGACGTTGGCACAGGATTTTTTAAAATGATTTGGATATTCATTATCTAAATTGTCCCAATTCAATTCAGGACCTTGGTTGGCAGTACTTATGAATATTAATATATCGTAGTCGTAAGCTAATTTATCTAATTGGTATGCATAATCAGAGATAATATCATTTGTTTTCAAACAGTTTTCGTAATTAATTGTGAGTGTAAACAATTTAACATCCAATGTTGCTTTTTCGCAAACAGCTCTGATTAAATTTAAAACATCACTATTTATGATATTCCCAGAATTATTACCTAATATTTTCATAGACAATAATTTGGCATCTGCGTTAATTTCAGCCTCAAACCCATTAGATAATTTTCCACCTATTGCTGCTAAAGCTGCAACTGATGTCCCGTGTCCATACCCGTTGTCGGCTTCATCTATGAGCGGATTCATTCCATTTAAAGCAAAAGTATTATCATCATTTAAAATTATGCTAGATAAAGGTGTTTGAGCAGATATTCCAGTATCAATTATTCCAATAGTGGGCAGATTATCAGATGAAGATATCTTGAAGGGATACCCCTTTATATTTAGACCAAATTTATCTGGAAATGTTACTTGATGTTTGAAGGAATTAACCGATTGAATAGCATCAAAATTCCTAGCAATTGTTTTGATTATTTCTTTGGGTGCTTTTTGTATTTCAAAACTTTGCATTTCCTCATTGAAAACAAACTCAATTTTATTTTCCTTAAGATATTGTTTTAATGAATTTGTTGTAGGCTTTATAAAATCGTACCCCATTAATGCTGAATCTATCATTTCAAAATAAATAGAAGATTCAGGCTTATTATATTTTCGTAATCGATCTTCTGTTGTATGAAGTTTAAAATCTTCTATAAACAATAAGTTCCTATTATAATTTGGGTTGTTATGATCTTCACATTTAATAAACCTCTTAAGATTTATCCAAAATGATTTAAAAATTTCTTTATTCACAACAGTAAATAAGCCTTTAGTATTAAAATCATAATACTTCAAGGGAGCTAAACCAAATTCGGTAAAATACTTTTTCTCAAAATCATTAGCTTTAAATAAACCATGGAAATGAAGTTCAACCGAAATGATCTTTTGAGGTATAGGTGCAGCCTTAATTCTTTCTGCCTTCCGTTTAGATAACTCAGATTCAAAGTTTTTCAGTGAATTCTTGAAAATTTTGATCTTTTTTTGATATTCGTTTATAACTAATTCATCATCATCACCATCTTTGTCGTTAGCATTTTTAGGATATCTAGGCCCATATTTGAAGTCAGCATTTGCTTCTGGAGCTTTATTAAAGAGTAAATGAGGTTTTAAAGTCATTGTAGTATGATTTGGGTGTTAATAGTACATTAAATCGTTTCTATGCATGGTGAGAAATTCATTGCTAGGCATTCCTCTACTAGGCAAAATCATCTCTTGCCCTTCCAGTTTGCCAAAATGGTTTTGGAAGTAGGTTTTGGTACAGTGTTCTTTTAGGTTTGTTGAGAGGATCATTCGGTAATCTTCATCGAAACTGATGAGGTGCTTATCGAATGCTTTATCGTATAAGGCCGAAAGGCATATGCCATTGGCAGGGTTGAGGCGTTCTTCTTTGTTTTCTGCCCAAGGTATAATGTGGCTGGCAATTAATAGGGCAGGCATATCAATTCCCGTTACCGCACATTTGCTTTGGTAGTTTGCTAGTATCACCTGTCTAAAGAAATTCTGGTTCACACGGGTTTTCACGTAACTCGAGCGAGTTTCACCTGTTAAATTACCTAGTTCGGGTAGCTGAGATTGGTATTTGTTTTCAAGCGTAAGGCCTTGCATGTCGGCAAGTATGTTTTCACTCTCAAATACGAGAGCTTCTCTGTTGTTTTGGAATTCATCAAAAATCAAACGATCGCCCTTACCTGCATTTTTCATTCCTTTTATACCTCTCGCTTGCAAATCTGGATCGAAACTAGCCAGGTTCGATAGCTTTAAGCCAACGGCGCTGGGTGTTCTACCAATTAGCTCTGCCAACTGTCTGATTTGAGGATTCGTTTTAGAAATCTTCCCAAAGGGTATTTTACAGTAGAGGTTAAAGGCAAGGATGAGTTGCTCTCTCGTCCAGTTTGGCTTACGCATTTATTATTGTTTATTGGGTTCGGGGTATGTAAATGTAAGAAAAATATCATAATAATGGTTCTTGTAAATTTTACACTTCTTTCTTACTGTTTATCCCTTTATTTTACGTTCGAGCATATGGTGAAAATTGTAGGTTAAACAAGAAAAAACATAAATAATCTTATTAAAGTGCTTATTGTTAAGAATATTTTCTTAAATTCATAATTGAAATTGGGTATGTTCAAAACTTTGTGTCACTGGCTATTTACCTGTTAATAACTATAATAA
>JADGFH010000790.1 GCA_016743925.1 Labilibaculum sp. | reverse complement strand
CTTATAAGTAGCCTACAGTCGGGTGTTATTATCTGAAAACCCCCTGTTTTAAGGGCACAAGAGCCTTTTCTCCAATAAAAACTACTCATTTATCCGTCTAGCCGTTTATTATCCGTCTTATAAGTAGCTTATAGCAGGGTATTATTCCAAACAAAGTCCGATTTTAAAGGCGAACAAGCGATTCCTCCAATAGATTCTACTTTAAATATCTTATTTATCAGTCTAAAAGGCTAATTACTCATCTTATTAGCCTTCAATATTGTAGTGTTATTTTTTATAGAGACCTATTTTGTATAGAATATAAAGAGGGAGGATGATATTCAAGTTCATTAGAATTTATTCTAATGAACTTGAATTATAGATTGAACTAATCTTATGAATGAATTTTGATACAAAATATTTTAACCAGTGACTCTTTTTCTTCTTATTGAAGAATTTATTTTTCAGTTCATTATCATTTTTTCTTCCTCCTTCAATTTCATAATTGTTCCATTTTCGACATCTAATAACCTTACTATCTTCTATCCAGTAATGTGATTGACATTTAAAATTCCAGTTTCCTATCGATGGATCCAATGTTACCGTTTCTCCATTAAACTTTACGCTCCAATCCGTTGGGGATAATGGTGTTACTACTTCACATCCACAGCCGCACACACATTTGTGCACGGCGGTGGAATATTGAAGAGAAATGTAAATCGTATCTGATTTTATTTCATCAGGTATGTAATCTACAAACTTATGCTTCAGTCTTGTCTTCATTAAGTAATTGTGATACGTTAATTGAATAGATTGAATTATGCTCCTGCTCCAAATCTTGATAGAAGCCTGACATTTTTTTCCATTTAATGACTGCTTGAGTTGCATTGAGTGCATTCAACTCTACAATTTGAATATTTGTTGAGTAATCGTTAACTGCATTTGTGGATTTTGGAATTCGTTGATCCAAATGATCTTTTTTATCTTTTGTTCCACACGTTACTCGTACTGACCCAATCAGGCAATCCTCTATAGCATTAACACCTAACCCAACATCAATAAAAGAAATCCCATTTTCACACAGAAATTCAATGCAAGAAGTTCTTACTTCATTATCATCAATGCAGAGAAATACATAATCCATACCTAGCAGGAAGTCCATATTTGACTTACTCAAATAGTAGTCATGAGGAATAATATTTCGTCTTAATTTAGAATAAATACTATCGTAATAACCCACCTTGGAAGGTTTTTTTACTAACTCGGTAATACTAATCGCACCAGGTGATCGGAAAGCATTGTGATTTAACATGACATCTCCATCAAAGATATGAATCTCTCTAACACAACTCTTTGCAACAAGATCTAGAATATACGAACCTGTACCGCCTAATCCAACTATCGCAATACGTTGATTCGCAATCTTATTGTTGATATGGTCAATATTCGCTCGACTTGAATTTGTATCATGATATTGGAAAACTGATTCTTCATTTTCTATTTGAATTGGAAAAAAAGGTTTTTCTGTCACATCCTTGTTTAAGGATTTCGCTGGAGCTGAGATTATATCTGCATATCGCTTTACTTTTTCATAATAATTAGGATAGCCAGCAGGAGGTTTATTTGAAAATGAGAAGTTCAATACAACTTCATTCCCAAGTCTTTGATTGATACTTGCGTGCTGAATACCTGTTATCACTTGACCATCTCTGTTGCAAGGGTATTCCCCTGAAAACATCATAACATGATTGTTAGGTTTCATGGCTTGATTACCACTTAGAGTTAGATCGCATACTAAGATACCATGCTTAGTTTCTCTATTGCTTGTGACGTAAGGTATATGGTGGGCTAATAGATGCCCACCACAAATTTCTATTTGATATCCTTCGTCACGTAATTGTTTTAAATCCGGATTAAGATTTATCAGTTGCTGAGACATTGAATATCATTTTAGATTTAACTTTTACTTCTTCACCTTTAACCATGGAGCCCTCTGGTTTAGAGCCGTGTCCTCTGCTATATGTTACTGTGTAACACGTATTAGGATTATCATTAAAACTATCAAATGCAAGTTTTACTAATTCATTGAAAGAAATGAATTTTTGACACCAAATTTTTTCACGACCATTAACAATTATAGATCGCTCATGTTTCTTTTCATCATCATCAGTTAGGTCGTGTATTTTTTGAGTCTTACCATTCGCCATAACCGAATCTATTCCATTTTCCATTGCACCAGAAGAGCTATACATCTCGCTTTTACCAATAATTTGACCATTAGTAGCTTTAAGAACGAAATATGGTTCATCCCTCTTTGAAAATCGTATTTCAAAGTTATTCCTATCCTGTGAATTAGCTTGAACAGATTCAATACCATTTATTGCTCCTTCTTTATTTTGATAACCTTCACTTTGTAAAATTATCTCATGATTTCCAGCTTTTAGATTAAAGTAAAACTGATCGTCTTTTCCTGTTTTTATTGTATAATAACTATTCATGATTCTTCAAATTTTTATTGTTAATATTTTCTTTTCTAACACCTTTAAAAGGTTTGTCATCAGATTTTCCATCCATAAAACGACCTGTGTCTGTATTACGTTTGACCCATTTGTCAGTTTTAGGATTTAGAACTTGTGATCTATCTTTAATGGCACCGTGTCTACGGTTGTCGCCACTTTTTCCATTAGTCGCCATATTATATATTTTTGACGTTAAACAATATGCTCATTCAGCCCCCTCAGGCTTGAACTGAATAGATTTATTGAGGAAAAAAGCGCTAAATAATTACCTGTGAGCTTAGAGTGGTAATTTGAACAATCGAATTTGCTCATTTGTAGATTTCAGAAAACATTGTATATTTGAAGTGCGAATAAAAACATACGGAGAGATCTGTAATCTATAAAGAAGCTCAATTTTGATTGGGCTTTTTTTTTGTATTATATTTTCTTTGTCACGTGTCAATTAATTTTAAATGAAACTTATTTATACAAATATACACAATAATCTTGA
>JADGFH010000789.1 GCA_016743925.1 Labilibaculum sp. | reverse complement strand
GGTTTTGTTTATATAGAATCATATAAAAGTAAGGCTGCCTACTCGTGTTTGAGTTTATTTTTACTTGTGAATAAAAAGGATGCTTACAGGAAAACATGTAAAAACTTCCATTTATCGAATAAAAAGAAGATTCTCCCGATAAAATGATTGATGAGACTATCATATTTAGTAATTTCAAACTCAAAGCAAATAATCTATAACATATTGGGTATTTATCTAAAGTGGCCAATGAAGATAAATATTTTATTATGATGATAAATTGTTTTACTTTTAATCAATAAATTTAAAATTAAAGGAACATGAGCACATATTTTAACAAGGTGAAAGATTATCTTTTGAACCTAGAATTCAATATAGTAAAGGAAGATACAGCAGAAGAATTATTAGTTGTTGAGAATCCTGATGGTGGAATTGCAAATTTGATTATTGATTGTGAAGATCCAATCTTAATTATTGAAGGATTACTTTTCGAAATTGCAGAAGAGAATCCAGAAACTTACAAATCATTATTAAAAAAGAATAGAGAAATTGTTCACGGGGCATTTGTCTTGGACGATTCTGGGAAAAAAGTAATTTTCCGTGATACGCTTCAGTTAGAGAATTTAGATCAGAACGAATTAGAGGCAACATTAAATTCATTAGAATTATTGTTGAGCGAGTTTTCTGAAGAGATCATTTCATATTCAAAATCATAACTTTAAATACAATACAAATGGGAATTTTTGGTAGATTATTCAATGTGGGCAAAGCAGAAGCTCACTCCGCTATAGATAAATTAGAAGATCCGATTAAGATGACCGAACAGGGAATCAGAGATCTAAAAAAGGATTTAGATAAGAGTTTGCAAGCTTTGGCTGAAGTAAAAGCTTTGGCTATTAGAAGCAAAAGAGACTTGAATGAGCAAAAGTCGATGGCAAAGAATTACGAGCAAAAAGCAATGTTATTATTGCAAAAAGCTGAAAATGGTGATTTGGAAATGTCGGAAGCAGAACGTTTAGCAACAGAAGCTTTGTCTAGAAAAGAAGAAGCTGTTTCGAATGCATCAAGAGCTCAAGAAGAAGTTAGCAAATTTGATACGAACATCAGTCAGCTAGATACAAATGTGAAAAAGTTGAAGTCAACAATTACTCGTTATGAGAATGAGTTGAGAACACTTAAAGCACGTGCTCGAGTTAGCCAGGCTACTCAGAAAATTAACAAACAACTTTCGGGAATTGATAGTTCTGGAACGGTTGGTATGTTAGAGAAAATGAAGGATAAAGTAGCTCAGCAAGAAGCTATGGCTGAAGCTTACGGCGATATTGCTTTCGAAAATCGCAGTTTAGATGATGAAATTGATGCTACTTTAAGTGATACGAATGTAAAAGCATCAAATGCATTGGAAGAGTTAAAAGCCAAAATGAAAAATAAAGAATAGCTGTTTTTACAAATTTGAACGAAATTAAAAATGGGATTAGCCGATTTTTTTAAACGGAAACAGCCGAATTATGACAGCACCAATATCCGGGTTACCGACCTGGATGTTGGTTTTGTTTTTGAATATGATCTGGAGAGCTGGGAAGTGCAAGCAAGTTATGAGTACGATTGGGGAGATAATTTTTTCTCTAAAGAATACAAAATAAATAACGGAACTAGAACACTTTATTTGGCTGTTGAAGAGGATGATGAAATCAGTTTATCGGTCTCTGATAAGATTAAGGTTCGAGTATTAGGCGAGAATGTTTTTAATGATTTGATGAATCATCAAAAACCTCCAACAACTATTACCTATAAGGATAACAAGTATTTCTTTGAAAAGGAATCGCCTGGTTATTTTAATGATATCGCTCGTGGAGAGGATTGGGTGGAGTTTATCTCTTGGGATTTTGAGGATGAGTCTGGAGATAATATTATTACAATTGAACAATGGGATGAAAAAGAATTTGAAGCTTCTGCTGGGAAATCCATCAAGGAGTTTGAGATTTCGAATATCCTACCGAAATAATTTGTAAATCAAAATTATAAACATGAACACTGTAACTAAAGTAATCATTGGGATTATTGTAGTGTTTTTTATTGCAAAAACTTGTGGAGGTGGTAATTCATCGTCAACAAGAACGACTTCTACTTCGTCTACTGTAACTAAAAAAAGCTATCAAAAATCGCCTGTTGATAATTTAATTAAAGAGTTGAATGCAGAACAGAATTTCTCCATCGTTTTATTTGATATGGATGCAAATGAAGGTTCTAACAATTATCGTCACCAATATCAGGTGATTATTCAACGTCCTGACACGGTTTTGGAATCAAAATCGACTTGGAAAAATGTAAGCGAAACCTTCTTTTCTCAGAATTTGAATAATATGGGAATGGAGATTGCTTCGAAAAAAGATGGCGTTGTTACTAAGCAAGCTGTACCTGCCGGATACAATCATTACGTAGGTAATGAGAAATATGGACGATGGGAAAATAGAGGAGGTTCTTCTTTTTGGGCTTTTTACGGACAATATGCTTTTATGTCGCACATGTTCAATATGGGATCGTACCGACGTTCTTATTACAATGATTATCGTAGCGGTGGTTATTATGGCGGTTCTAGAGGTTATTATGGTCCACGAGGGGGCAGTCCTGTTTATGGAACCAATTCTTACACTTCATCTACTTCAGGAAGAAATAGCAAGTGGGGCAGTAAGCCATCTACTTTTAAAGATAAAGTTCGAAGTCGAGTGAGCCGGTCATCAAGCACAAGTAACGCGAGAACTTCTACTAGAACAAAGACCCCAACTAGAACAAAAAGAAGTTCATCAAGATATAGATCATCAAGTTCATCACGCTCACGTAGCGGTGGATTTGGAAAATAAACCATTGTATAACTCATAGATTTAAAACTTATGATATCATTATCAGAAATTTCGTTTATCGTTTATGATGCTGTGGTTTATATCGCGGTAGCATTTGCTATTTTCCTTATCGGGAAGTTTGTTTACCAGTTGCTCCACCCATCCTTTAAGGT
>JADGFH010000050.1 GCA_016743925.1 Labilibaculum sp. | reverse complement strand
AATTAAGCAATAGGAAAGTTCAAATTCGAACAAAAAACCATCTCATTTCAAGAAAACTATTTCCCATTAGCAATTAGAATACAATAATTTAGGGAGGTGTCATTTGTTTTTTAGAACATTTATCTCTAATTTCGCATCGAAAAGTAAGCAAATCGTGAACTTGAGGGGACAAAAAGTCCCCTATTTTATTGACATTAACCGATATATGATTGACAAAAAAAATATAACTGAAATTGTTGAAAATGAAATTGCCAACACCGACCTATTTTTGGTTGAACTTAGCGTTTCAGCAGGGAATGCAATTTACGTTGCAATCGACAGTTTACAAGGTGTGCCAATCATTACATGCATTGAGTTAAGCCGCGCAATTGAAAAGCACTTTGATCGTGAGGTTGAAGATTTTGAATTGCAAGTTGCATCTGCAGGTATTGGTCAACCTTTTCAAGTTCTTAAGCAATACCACAAGTTTTTAAATAAAGATGTTGAGGTATTAACAACAGAAGGAATTAAATTTATAGGAAAACTAGTCACCGTAGGTGATGAAGAAATTGAAATTGAAGTTGAGGAGAAAGTTAAAGTTGAAGGAAAAAAGAAAAAGCAACTTGTTGTGAATACTTGCACTTTCAAATTTGATCAAATTAAATCAACAAAAGATATCGTTACTTTTTAACAAGTAAATAGCTGAATAACATGAATCTTATTGAAACTTTTTCGGAATTTAAGGAGTTGAAAAACATCGACCGCGCAACAATGATGAGCGTGTTAGAAGATGTTTTTAGAAATCTTCTATTGAAAAATTATGGCACCGATGAAAACTTCGATATCATTATTAATCCAGACAAAGGTGATTTGGAAATCTGGAGAAATAGAGAAGTAGTTGCAGATGGTGAAGTAGAAGATAAAAACTTACAAATTTCACTTTCGGAAGCAAAAAAGATCGAGGACGATTACGAAGTTGGTGAAGAAGTTACCGATGAAGTGAAATTTCTAGAGTTTGGTAGACGTTCTATTCTTACCTTACGTCAGAACCTTTCAGCAAGAATTTTAGAATTAGAGAAAGATAATATCTTTAATAATTATAAAGACCGAGTTGGTGAAATTATCACTGGTGAAGTTTATCAAATCTGGAAAAAAGAAATTCTTATTCTAGATGATGAAGAAAATGAATTAATACTACCTAAAACCGAACAAATTCCTTCTGATTATTTCCGTAAAGGAGAAACAATTAGAGCAGTTGTTGTTCGTGTTGAAGTAAAAAACAATAGCCCATTAATTGTCATTTCAAGAACATCTCCTGTGTTCCTTGAAAGATTATTTGAACTAGAAGTTCCCGAGATTTTCGATGGTTTAATTACCATTAAAAATATCGTTCGAATTCCTGGTGAAAGAGCTAAAGTTGCAGTTGAATCATACGATGAAAGAATTGATCCTGTTGGAGCATGTGTTGGAATGAAAGGTTCTAGAATACATGGTATCGTTCGTGAGTTGCGTAATGAAAACATCGATGTAATCAACTACACTACAAACACTCAATTATTTATTACCAGAGCACTTAACCCTGCTAAAGTTTCTTCTGTGAAATTAAACGAAGAAACCAAACGTGCAGATGTTTATTTGAATCCTGAAGAGGTTTCTTTAGCTATTGGTAAAGGTGGATTAAATATTAGATTGGCTAGCCAGTTATCTGGTTACGAAATTGATGTTTACAGAGAAAAACCAGCAGGTGAATCAGAAGAGGATGTAAACTTATCTGAATTCTCTGATGAAATTGATCCATGGGTAATTGAGGAATTAAAGAAAATTGGTTGCGATACTGCAAGAAGCGTACTTGATCTTACTTCAGAGGAGTTAGAGAAGAGAACCGATCTTGAAATCGAGACAATTAATGATATTTTGAATATTTTTAGATCCGAGTTCGAATAATTAAATTCTTCAGAATCATGATGTAAATTATTATAACGGGACATTTAAACAGTTAACTTTTAAATATGGTGAAAGTCAATAAAAATATAAGACTTAGTAAATTAGCAAGAGAATTCAATGTTGGCACTTCAACTATTGTTGATTTTCTGAACAAAAAAGGTATGCAGGTTGATTCCAACCCAAATACTAAAGTTTCAGAAGAAGCTTATAATATCCTTGCCAAGGAATACAGCTCTGACTTAAATCTTAAAAAGGAATCTGAAAAGGTTAACCTTAAAACATCCCGTGAGAAGAAAGAAACAGTTTCAATTGAAAATGTTTCAGAAGATTCGGTACCAGAAAAAAGTAGCAAAGAAGCAGTTGCTGAAATAATAGAAGAAAAACCAGTTGCTAAAGATCCTGTTAAAGTTGTAGGTAAAATTGATTTAGATGCGCTTAAGCCTAAGTCGAAACAACCTAAAGCTGTAAAGAAGGAAGTTGTAGCTGAACCTAAAATAAAGAAGGAAGAGAAACCTGTTGAACCAGTAAAGTCTGAGGAACCAAAGAAAGAGGCTCCTAAAGCAGAAAAAACTGTTGAGAAACCGGTAGTTAAAAAGGCTCAACCTGCAAAAGAAGAAGTTACTGAACAACCATCTGAACCTGCTAAAAAGCTTGTTCAGGATGACCAAACTGTTAAAATGGAAACCCCGAAAAAAGAGGAAAAAGCTCAAGCTCCTAAAGAGGAGAAAAAAGATGAGCTTAAAGTGGTGGGTAAAATTGATTTGGCTTCGTTAAATCAAAAAACTCGTCCTGCCAAAAAAACAAAAGCTGAGAAAGAGGAGGAAAGAAGAGAAAAGCAAAAAGTTGCTTCTCCTAAACCTAATGCTCAAGATAGCTCAGAGACAGGGAAAGAAGAAATTTATAAATCTTCTACCAAGAAATTAACAGGTCCTACGGTTATTGGAAAAATTGAACTTCCAGTAGAAAAGAAACCTAGTGCAGGAAACAAAGATAAAGTATCTGCTAATCAGCGCAAGAAGCGTAAAAGAATTAGAAAAGATACTGAAAAAGTAAATGTAGCTAATCCAGGACAGGGAAAAGGGAAACCTGCAAAACCAACAAACTCAACAGAAGGTAGAGTAAGAGGTACTGGTGCTGGAGCTTCTCGATTTTCAAAATTGAAAAAGAAGAAGGCTGTTAAAAGAGAGGTTAGCGAAGAAGACGTACAAAAGCAAATTAAAGATACACTAGCTAGATTGACTTCTAAAGGAGGAAAATCAAAAGGAGCTAGACACCGTCGTGATAAGCGTGAAGTTGAAAGTGCGAAACGTGAGAAAATCGCAGAACAAATTGAAGCTGAAAAGAACGTTCTTAAGCTTACAGAATTTGTTACGGTGAACGAATTAGCAACCATGATGGAAGTGCCAGTTACCAACATTATTGCAACATGTATGGGACTTGGTTTATTTGTATCTATCAATCAACGTTTGGATGCTGAAACAATTGCAATTGTTGCTGATGAATTCGGTTACAAGGCAGAATTTGTAAGTGTTGAACTTCAGGAATCAATTGAAGAAGAAGTTGATGAAGAAGCTGACTTACTAAATCGTGCACCTATTGTTACTGTAATGGGACACGTTGATCATGGTAAAACATCTTTACTGGATTACGTTCGTCATGCCAACGTAATTGCTGGTGAAGCTGGGGGAATTACTCAACATATTGGAGCTTACAATGTGAAGCTTGATGATGGAAGAAGAGTTTCATTCCTAGATACACCGGGTCACGAGGCGTTTACCGCGATGCGTGCACGTGGTGCTCAAGTAACAGATATTGCTATTATTATTGTAGCAGCTGATGATAATGTGATGCCTCAAACCATTGAAGCAATTAATCACGCAAGTGCAGCAGGAGTTCCTATCGTATTTGCGATTAATAAGATTGATAAGGATGGAGCTGATCCTGAAAGAATAAAAGGTGAGTTGGCGAACATGAATTATTTAGTTGAAGACTGGGGTGGTAAATACCAGTGTCAGGAAATTTCAGCTAAAAATGGTGTTAACATCGAAGAATTACTAGAAAAAGTACTTCTTGAAGCTGAAATGTTAGAATTAAAAGCTAATCCTAATAAACGTGCCATTGGTTCAGTAATTGAATCTTCATTAGATAAAGGTAGAGGTTATGTAACTACATTATTGGTACAAGCCGGAACTCTAAAAGTAGGTGATATTTTGCTTGCAGGAAGTTATACTGGTCACGTTAAGGCTATGTTTAACGAGCGTGGTAATACTATTGATACTGTTGGACCATCTGAACCTGCATTGATTCTTGGATTGAATGGTGCGCCACAAGCTGGTGACAACTTTAATGTAATGGAAAGCGAAAAAGAAGCTCGTGGTATTGCAAACAAACGTGAGCAATTACAACGTGAGCAAGGTCTTCGTACTCAGAAGCACATTACTCTTGACGAGATTGGTCGTCGTATTGCAATTGGAAACTTCCAGGAGTTGAATGTAATTGTTAAAGGTGATGTGGATGGATCTATTGAAGCTCTTTCTGATTCGTTGATTAAACTTTCTACTGAAGAAATTCAGGTGAATGTAATTCACAAAGCTGTTGGTCAGATTTCTGAATCGGATGTATTGCTAGCAACTGCGTCTAATGCAATTATCGTTGGTTTCCAAGTTCGTCCATCTCTTGGAGCAAGAAAGCTTGCTGAGAAGGAAGAAATCGATATCCGCTTGTACTCGATTATCTACGATGCTATCGAAGAATTAAAATCTGCAATGGAAGGAATGCTTTCTCCTGAAATTAAGGAAGAAATTGTTGCTACTGTTGAAGTACAAGAAGTATTTACAATTACCAAAGTTGGTACAATTGCTGGTTGTCTTGTTCGCGATGGTAAAATTAAACGAAGCTCTAAAATCCGCTTAATCCGTGATGGTATTGTAATCTTCACTGGAGTACTTGGTTCACTGAAACGTTTCAAAGATGATGCGAAAGAAGTGGCTAAAGGTTACGAGTGTGGTCTTAACATCGAGAAATTTAACGATATTAAGATTGGAGATATGGTAGAAGCATTTGAAGAAACCGAAGTAAAAAAGAAATTGTAATCACAATTCTATAAATATCAAAAAAGCAGGCTTTAGAGCCTGCTTTTTTTTGCTCTATACACAAATATACAAAGCACAAAAAAGCCCCTCACACAATGTGCGAGGGGCTTTATATCTTAGTGAATTCTTACAATAAACCTTTGTAAGTTTCTGCAGAAAGTAATTCTTCTAATTCCGCAGTATCAGCAATTTTAATTTTTACAATCCATCCTTCACCAAAAGGATCAGAATTGATTAATTCTGGAGCATCTTCCAATTTTTCATTGAATTCCAACACTTCACCACCAATTGGCATGAACAAATCAGATACAGTTTTTACTGCCTCGATAGTTCCAAATACTTCTTCTTTATCTAATTCATCGCCTTCTGTCTCAACTTCAACAAAAACGATATCTCCAAGCTCTCCTTGAGCAAAATCAGTTACACCAATAAAAGCTTCTTCACCTTCGATGCGAACCCACTCGTGATCTTTGGTATACTTTAAATTTTCAGGTACATTCATGATAGTATGTTGTTTAATAAGATGTTTATTTACAGCCTCAAATTTACATCTTTTTTTTAATTATAAAATATGACTTCTTTCAGTTTTCTCTGTTTTACAACTTATTCTTACTCATTCCAATTACCTCCAAATAAAACAAATTATATGTACTAGTTAGATAATGTAAATCGAATACTAGCTCCAAATTCTGTTGTTGTAGTTGGATACGAAAGCGAAACATAAGGTGTATTTACAATTCTATCGTAATACAGTCTTAAATTAAATCGATTACTCAACACATAGTCTGCACTAAATTTCACTGTTACTACCTTCTGTCCCGATGTTAATTGATCCACTTCATCAACAATTTTACGAATAATAGTACTGTTCTTACGAATCGATAAGTCACCGCGAAGATTTAAATCGCTCTTGAATTTTTTCTGTTTTGATCCAGAACCAATGATCATTCCAAAATTATCGAATCTGTATCCTACTCCAAAAATCATCTCATTCGAAGCAACTTCGGTCAATTGCGTATTTGCTAAACTCAAAATTAAATTTCGTGTTCTCTTAATCTCGAAACTGGTTGAGAAATTATTCTTCCAAATCATATCTACATTGATCAATGGATTAAATTGTTCATTAATAGATATCGAATTGGCTTCATATAATGGTAAAAAGTTATTCGACATATCCTGGATAATACTGAAACCATCGTCACCCTCTTCGTATGTTAAATTCGTATTGTACGAACCTACATCGTAAGTAGAAGTATACGCATGGCTTAAGTTTATCGACTTAAAATACCTTTTTACAAATGGTATTTTAGATAAACCTTCGAATGTCACTCGCCAGTTCGGCTTCATTCTAGCAATGTCTGGGAATATTTTATTATATCCCTTTCCACCATCGCCATATGCCTTCAGAAATGCAGGTATTAAAACCTCCTGTGAAGTAGCTCCATATCCTTTAAAATATCCTGTTTCTATTGTTTTCTCATTAATACCTTCTCCTATTACAATGGTCTCTTTCTGATTTAAATAATCTTCTTCCCCATAACGTTCTTTGGCCAAACGCATCGATTCTAATTTTCTATTAGTTAGGAATTCATCAAAATAGGCAGAAGAATAATCACCAGTATTACCAATGGTAAAGAATGCCGATTTCATACTCAAGAAGCTCATGCTAAAATTACCAGACTTTACTAGATTTTCAGCACTAAATTGATCATTCCCTTCATCATAAATATAGTATTCGCTTCTATTTCTAGAGAAATTACGATTTGCCGTTAAATCAATCTTCAATCCTTTAACAGGCTCAATTGTGCTACGTATTGTCAAATTTTGAGTATGACTCATTACATACGGTTCATTCAATGCCTCGTCATTAGTAATCCATCCATCAGCTGCAGCATTTCTAGCAAAATTCTTATCCTGATTACCAACTAAGAAATTGAAACCTGGAGCCTTTGTTCCGTTGTAAGATTCACCACCAAAATAATTTGTTTGTGGCAAATATCCCGGTAAAGTGGTGGCATTAATCTCCGAATAATTAATTGAAATATTACGTACACTCATTATTGTTCTCAAGAAATTCTCTCCTACTACAGCAAAAATACCATCTTTTTCAGAGAGTCGGCCATTCACTCTAACTCTAACATCTTTTACGTTAACACTAGAAGTGATTTTAGCTCGGTTTCCTGTTACAGCTTTCACTTTAAGCTTAACTTCTTTACCTTGCTTATCATACGCCTTAACAGTAATATCGGTCGTCATTAACTTATGGTAGATCGACGTTGGGATTCCAGCTTTTAATTCATCAACCTTACTTTCAAAATTAACCTTCTTATAATCTTTTGCTTTCTTCTTATATTTTCGATTCGAACTATATTTTCGATTGATTTTCTTTAGAAAACCAACCTTATTATACAAATTGACCATATTCAACTGGCCATTAACTTGAATATTATTTGAATTTCGAATGGTATTTCCTAACTCGATTGTATCCGCAGTAATTGCGCCCGCATTCCAATCATATGATCCAGAATAACGCGTATTTAAGGATGTCCAATTTAAAAATGGAATCTTATTAATTGGAACTGTATAAGTAATATTAAAATTGTGATGGTATTGAATATTTCGTCCACCATCCATTAAATTATTCCAAATCGAATCTTTCCATATGTTATAAGTTTCTCTGTCTCTATCTCTATCAACAATCCCTTCAGGTTCATCAATACGAGAAGTATTCGTTGCCGAAAAATCGAACTTCAATCCTTTTGTTAGATTGTATTTTAAATCGTAATATCGGTACCAAACAAAATCCTTATCAAACGTTGGTTTGATTTTAATTCCCGGTTCATCTATATTTCTCTTCTCAATTTCTCGATAGTATCGTTGTAAATCCGAACGGAAAGAAAGCTGAGTTGGTAAATAGTAAAAATTAAAATCCTTCAACAAACGGAACATTGGTTTCTGAAATGCTTTTACCTTTTTAAAAGGTTGAACATTTTTGGGCCTGTTGTTGTAATTATAACTCAATACACCTCGGTAATTCTTTTCCAGATCACGTATCGTATTTACATCTCTAGAATAGGTTTCATTAAACGAATAAGTAACTGCCAGATTGGAAACATCTAATAATTTAGGTTTTCCTTCGGCTTTCTCAATACGAACATTGGTTAAGTTAAAACTTTTCCTTTTTGTATATTCCTGAGACATTCGCTCAATCGAATCTCTCTCCGTTTTCGAATTAGCGTTTTCCAGGGCTACATCCAAAGGAATATCTGGATCTAGAGGATTATATTCAGGACTAATTGTTTCTTCTGAAATAGCATAATATAAAGGAATTCTAACGCCTGATTTTTCAGGGAAGAATTTACCAAGCTCAAAACTTGCAGATAGATCATATTGAAAAATATCATCTTTGTAACGATCGTTCACTCCATCATCAATACTACCAAATCCTGAAGTAATTTTACTTCCAGCCCAAGTTACCGTACCAAAATCTGCCAATTTAGTTGTTACACGAAGATTCGCAGCCCAACCACCATCTTCATCAAAATCCGTTAAACGTAATTCATTCAACCAAACTTCTACTGATTTAGGTAAGTTATCATCACTCCCTGAACTATCTTCATCAGGGTTTTTAATACCAATCATTACTGTTTTTACATTTGCCAAATTCGGATTACCCTTGATTCGAACAATATGATCTTCGTGCAAAGGATCTGCATCATTAGTGATATCACCAACTCTCACATCATAAACATCTGAATATTGCAAAGACGATCCAGCTGCTCGTAAAGCATCATTACGTAATTGTTTAATCGTTTGGAATAGGCGAAGCTTGAAATCAAAACGATTCTCGTCTGGCCAAACACTTAAACGATCATTTTCATTATCACCATTGTAAACACCTGGTGCGGTTAATTTCAATGGGATCTCATACTCATAGTAGTTATCCTGATAGTCAGCTCCTAAACGAACAAATACATGAACTTCTTCATCATTCAGTGTATAACCTTCAATTTCTTCGGCATGAACATCCATTTTAAGTTTACCATACTTTCTGATATCCATGTTTAGGGTTTTGTAGGCTCCCTTCCCTTTTCCATCTTCCAAGTCAGTTACTTTTAATAAGATAGCCTGCTCATTTAATTGAATTAACTGAGGATTACTAGGATCAACGACACGATCAATTCCTGGAGGTAAAATATAATTCACAGGTTCCTTACTAGCATTCTCTTCAATATTAATTGCAGTAATATCAAATCCGGCATCAGAAAGAGAACCATCTAAAGGATCTTCATTGATCGACTGATCATATCTTCTCCAATCATCTCGAACTAAGTCAAGCGTAGCAAATCTTAAAACCACATCTTCTTCAAAATCTTTCATGAACATTCTCATGAATCTAATCGATGTAAAATCGCTAATGTTACCGTATATATTTTCATATTCATCAACAGGAATCTTAAACTGATACCAGTTTACAGTTCCTGGAGTTCCATTTGCTAAATCAACGTTACTGGTCACCTTATCAACAA
Organism: Labilibaculum sp.; assembly: GCA_016743925.1. Classification (GTDB taxonomy): domain Bacteria; phylum Bacteroidota; class Bacteroidia; order Bacteroidales; family Marinifilaceae; genus Labilibaculum. Next base: position 5,972 of record JADGFH010000050.1, on the reverse strand, counting down.
TAAAATTCTGACCAATCTCCATTTCTGCTGGAGCTAGATGAACTTTATATTGATAATATGCCTCTGTCTCACTTAGCGTATTGTCATGATTAATATCTTCAACATCTGGTAAAGTAGTTGCTGATGTTGGGTATCCACTTCCCGAAGAAGTTGGTGAGTTACCCTCAGGACCATTAAATTGTTTGTAACGATCCAAAATACTTACTTCATCGCTATCGTAATCAGCACCTCTAAAATAATGATAATCATCACTTGAAGGGTCATTTTGAGCCAAGACGTAAGCTTCCGAACCAGCACCTAAACTAGCCGAAATTGTAATTGCCTGAATATAATCTTCATAGTAGGAGAGTTCATCCTCTGAACTTAATCCATCTAAACCAACATCTTGATATTTTCTAGAATTGGTATTGTTATCAAAAGCATTAACAAGAGACTGCACCAAAGGAACTCGTCCCCATTTAGTACTATCTACAAGGGTAACAACTTCATCGGTTGGTAAACCATTTTCAAATGATTTTCTTGAATCACGTAGAATATCCTCTGATATATTACCTAAGTTGAAGTAGATATCTCCTCCCTTATGATCTGGTTCGTAAACAAATGGATCCATCATCCAAAACTCAACGTAAGCAATATTCGCTGCCTCAAAATCGTTAGTTTCAATCTTTCTCATTACACCACCCCATCTCGATTTCGGATCTTTAAGTGTACCATCCGGATTCATACCAAGAGAAACATTTGCTTGTCCATCAACATCGAAGTTATAAGGCCCTTTCTCATCAGGATAAAAAGCCATATTTAAAACCGAAATATTGGTTGGAACACCAGATGCTCTTTCTTTATTCGGCCAAATTTCTTCTTCAAAAATTTCACGAACGAAATGATTTGATTGCTGATCCTTATCTGATTTAATGTGACCTGGAGTAGCTGAACTATTTCTTAAGAAAAGTGGGTCAATTACATACCAAGCTAGTTTTGCACGGTTAAAACCATAGGCCAAATCGTCATTAAAATTCCCTTCTGGAAACTGCAAATCATTATTTTGAGGCGTACTTGCCAATACCCAAGAACTCAAGCTCTTCATATCAATTGAAGTTTCCGTTCCTTCAAAATCATCGATGTAAGCAGTCCCAGAGCTACCAATCGCTTTATTGTGACCTGGCACCAATTGTGCAAATTCACCTTCAACAGAAATTGAAGATGGCTCTTTAGTTTCAATAAATGGAATCTTATCTACCATACGAGTCAAAAATTGCGACTCTGTTCGATAGCTACCATTTAATCCCCAAATGGTATTTGAAATTGGTTCATCACCAATATTTACCTTTTGCGTAAGTGGTTGTTCAGATAAGTGCATTACGGTAGCACCTAAATTAAAATCATTATTAAACTCATAATCCATCTGAACACCCATTAAGGTTTTTGTTTGGATGTTGAAAAGAGAGTTATTTTCAGAAGAGATTGAAATTGGCGTACTTGACTCCAATAAACTCTGATTAATAATTTTCACTCTTCCTAAAGTGTAATCAACCGTATAATCGATATTTTCAATTAATTCACGTCCTCCAGCCTTAACACTAACCGATCCCGGCTCCACATTAAGTGCATTTAAGGAAATTTCGGAGCTGGTCGAAGATTTATAACTACCCTTTAATGAGAATTTATTTTTTTCAGCAATTTGCTGTGCTTCATTCTGCGTTAATTTATATAATTCCTCGAAAACATACTTATCCGCCAAGGCATTATCATTAATTTTATTTCTTAGATAACTACCAAAAGGCTCAATCGATGGGAAAATTATTCTTCCATTTGTAGAGTTAATAGTAACTCCATCAATAAAGTCGAACATTCCATCGGCACCTGGATCTAGTTGAGAATTCAAATTATCAACATTTAAAATCTCAAGAAAGATTTGATTTTTGATATCAGGGCCCCCTTCAGGGAAATAATTCACTGCAGAGCCAGCTTTATCATTCTGATACAATACATTAAGAATAAAATCTTCCTGATTAACTTGATAAGCACCAATGTTATAGATATTCTTCATCATTAATTTCCAGGTAGGCATTTGAGGGCTCAAATTAGTACCTTTCAACAATTTCATGATTAGCGTTTGTGGAGCACTTACTCCATCGCTGGTGAATTCTCCAACTCTAAAAACTTGGCCTCGATAAGTATATTCATAGGAAACAGCCAAAACTTCATCAGCATTTAATGCTTGATTCAATGAAATGTATCCTAATTTATCGTTTATTGAATATTCCGACTCAGATAACCTGCGAGCATTTTCTACCTTTTCATAATCCGTTCCACTTGTAAATCCTGGAGCTAAAGGTCCTAATGTACTCGTTACACTATTAATATTTCTAATATCTGAGTAAGTGGTAGTCATTTTTTGATAGACATCATTTAGCTCATTTGCCGGCAATGTTCCTGTTCCTATTTGAGTAAACTGACCAGGATTCGAAATATTAGCTAAACTTTCACCCAAATCTACATAAGCAACAAGGTTTCTCGAATTCTGAAAATTAGAAGTCTTATTGGTTATCCATACTTCAACTTTATTGATCGAGATTCCAGAATTTATAACTGGCAAATTGCGTAATGACTCATCGTAATGATCGTAAAAATATTTAGATAAGAAGAAATGTCGATTAGCCTCGTATTGATCAACAGAAATCTCAAACTCATTCTTCTGAGCTCCATTTTCCATTTCAACCACACTTGTTTCTCCTTTCTGCTGAGAGAAAATGGAAGTAACAGAAAGCTTACCAAATTGCAATTGAGCCTTCACCCCAAATAAATTTTGTCCTCCAGTAATTAAAGTATTCGATATTGGCATAGAAACGTTACCAGCTTCTATCTTTTTTATGATTTCATCTTCATCGCCAGAATATTCCAAACGCATCTGGTTTTCAAAATCAAAAGTGGCTTCGGTGTTGTAATTCACATCCATTTTTAACTTCTCACCAACTGTCCCAGTAACGTTCATCTGAATTTTTTCATCAAAATCGAAACTAGTTGTTTTACGAAGATTTACTGGAAGTGTAGGATTTTCAACTTTAGTTGTGTTAATTCCGAAGGTTAATTCGGCAGAGCCTTGTGGTTTTATTGAAATGGTATTGCTTCCAAAAATTTTATCGACAAATTGGCCACCTAATTTTAATTCTGGAACCAACTCACTACCACTTAAACTTCCGTCGTTACGACTTCTTTCCATCCAATAATCACGAATCGATTTTTCCGCTTCGTATTCCTTGTACTCTTCGGCAGTCATACTTATACCTCGACGATATTCCATATCTCCAATCCTTTTCACCAAAATATAATTTCCCGTTTCAGGATCATATTGAATTGATGTTAGAATATTCTTTGGATCTTTTAGGTAAAGAGGAGATGCTTTTTGAGAGCCGAATTCCTGATTTGCATTTTCATCGTCAAAAGGATAACGAAGTGTACTATCTTTTGCGTTTGGATTATCTTTATGAAAAGGAGATTTATTATTAACTAATCGCCCATTTTTCGAGACAACACGCTTAGTAGTATCTTGCTGTTGTAAACTTTGAATTTGGATTTCACCACTCGCATTACGAGCATTCAAACTGTAGTTTCCACCAATGGCACTACATAACAACAGGGTAAATAAGGTCAGAGTATATTTTAATAGTTTTTCCAATGATTGATGATTACCTTAGGTTAGTAAAGCAAATACGGTCTTCAATTATAATTGTTTCAATGCTAGCTTTATTAAATCCTCTACACTTGCAGATGGATTTGCACCAAATAACTTATCGATAACTTTGGTAACAGAATTCTTTGCAAAACCCAACATCACTAAAGCTGATAACGCTTCATCCTTTGTAGTATTGTTCTCAGTAAAAGAAATATCAGAGATATCAGTATCTTTTCCAAGCTTATCTTTTAATTCGATAATTAATCTTTGTGCCGATTTAGCCCCAATACCTTTCACTCCTTGCAAAGTTTTCACATTACTTGACACAATAGCAGTTTGAATTTCGGACGGGGTTAAGGAAGAAAGCATCATTCTAGCTGTATTAGCACCAACACCAGAAACGGATATTAAATGACGGAAAACACTTCTTTCTGAAGCATCTATAAAACCAAATAACAAGTGTGCATCTTCTCGTACAACCTGATGAAGATAAACTTGTGCATTTGTATGCCCAGATAATTTAGAATATGTGTTCAATGAAATATTTAGATAATAACCAATTCCGTTATTTTCTACGACAACTGAGGTAGGAGTTAAATCAACAAATTCTCCCTTAATGTACTCAAACATAAAATATGATTTGAATTTTTCGTTTAGTCCCTTAAAATATGCAAAAATATGCAATTTTTATAATCAACACTTCCCTTTTAACAAAAAAAGAAAGAGCGATTTACAATAAACCGCTCTTTATAGTATTTTGTTAACTATTCCTTACGAATTTTTAGCTCCTTCCGACATCTTTAAAGGATCTTTATTAATCTCTTCAAAGTTTTCTCTGTTTCTATAAACATCAATAGCCATATACAAAGCTTCTTGGAATGATTTTGCCGATGCAACATTTGTTCCAGCAATTGGATATGCGGTTCCATGAGCTGGTGAGGTTCTTATTCGAGATAAACCTGCAGTAAAATTCACCCCAGAGTCGAATGCAAGCGCCTTAAAAGGTGCTAATCCCTGATCATGATACATTGCAAGAATAGCATCAAACTTTGTATGGTCTGAAGAACCAAAAAATCCATCTGCTGGATACGGTCCTAATGCCATAATTCCTTTTTCACGAGCCTCTTCGATCGTAGGAATAATAACATCTATTTCTTCCGTACCAATAACTCCTTCATCTCCCGCGTGTGGATTCAAACTCAATACGGCAATTCGTGGACGTCTGATGCCAAAATCTTTTTTCAAAGAAGTATTTAACACCTCTAGCTTATTCATAATATTCTCTTTAGTAACCACATTAGCTACTTCAGAGATCGGCACATGACCAGCAACAACTCCAACTCTTAGTTTATCACTAATCAATAACATTAATGATTTACCCGAGTTTAATTTACTTTCGAAATATTCTGTATGACCAGGAAAATGAAACTCTTTCGATTGAATGTTCTTTTTATTAATCGGTGCTGTTATCAACACATCAATTAAACCCTTTTCCAAATCAGCTACAGCTGCTTCTAAAGATTTAAATGCTGATTCTCCAGCACTACGCGTAGATTTACCTAATTCTACTTTTATATTCTCATCAACACAGTTGATAATATTTGTTCTTTTAGGATGAGCTTCGCTAACTTCCTTAATGTTATTCAAACTAAAACCTTCGATATCCAATGCTTTACGATGGTAAGCTGCCACCTTAGGCGATCCGTAAATAATCGGCGTACAAAGTTCATATATTCTATTGTCCATTAAGGTCTTGATAATAACCTCATATCCGATACCATTAATATCGCCATGCGTTATTCCAACTTTTATCTTGCTGTTTTTCATCAAAAATAATTTTATTAATGGACTAAAAATTCTGATTTTCTATCTAAACCATCCAAATTGATAATGGAAAACAATAAAAAAGAATTCTTAGCTATATCGTTAATATCTAATCAAACCGTTCTACATAAACTTAAAACAATTTGATTATTAGATTTATCTTTTAAATATTACTCTTTAAAAAAAGTAATATCAAGCTAATCAAATACAAAAATAGAAAGATTCAAGAAAAGACCACTATCTTTTATCTTATTCCTATGAGCGGTAATACTTAATGAAATCAAATAGTAGACGAACACCAACACCAGTGCCTCCTTTGCCTCTATAATTATCTGTTGTTCCAAGATATGCTGGTCCTGCAATATCTACATGAATCCAAGGATAGTTGGTGAAATGCTCTAAAAATTTACCAGCAGTTATCGCACCACCATCTCGACTACCAATATTCTTTAAATCTGCAATTTCCGATTTAATT
>JADGFH010000788.1 GCA_016743925.1 Labilibaculum sp. | reverse complement strand
GGTATACATACTTATTTATTTACTATTTTTTTATTTTTTTAAATCTTCAATCTGACTCGCAAAGTAAACGTTTTTTTCGGGATTTTTCAACACTAATTTGTCATAAACCGCAATCGCCTTATCAAACAGTTTCTGTTTCACATAGATAGATGCTAAAGTTTCGCTAATAAAACTATCTTTTTCCTCCAAACTGTCCAATGAAATATCTTCTTGTTTATCAACTACTTTAATATTTCTTTCAATTCGAGGTTCATTTTGAATAAAATTATCTATAAGATCAATTCCTCTCTTTATTTTTTCAGGTCGAGAGTCTTGATCATTTTGCTGATCAACGTCCGATGTTTCATTACCATCAACCACATTCATCCAGTCGGTAAAAGAATGATTTTTTTTTGGTTTCTTCGACTCTATCTCATCCTTATTGGGTTCCTGATCCAAAGTATACAAATTACCTCCGTAGCCAATGTGGTATACTTCGGTTTCTGAAACAAGAATTTCCGAATTACTCGGATCCTGCTTATCTTCAGGATCATTAAGTTCTAAAATATCACCCTCAGCAGCTTGCACATCTAAATCTAATGAACTTTCTGTCTCTGAAACTATTGATGCTTCATCAACCGATAAATCAAATAATTCCTCTGATTCATCTTCATCTAAAACAGTTTCTTTAGTTTCAATTATTTTTACAGGCTCACTTTCTGTTACGACAGCAATCAGCTCGACTTCTTGATCCTGTATATCTTCAACTTCCAACTTATCCTTCAATACTGGAAGATTTTCAACTTCGGAAATTTTCGATTGAATTTTAATCTGATCCTGAAGTAATAAAAATAATTGTCTGCGATCAGGAATAAATAAAGCTGAATTTCTCAATTCCTCCTTAAAACGAATACTCTGATTATCATGTAAGTTTTTTAACAAGAGAAGATGAGCTGTCTGAAAATAAGGATATTGATCAATAAGAATTTTTAATTCCCGATGACTATTTCGATCCATATTCCCTGAATTCTTAATCCAGTCTTGTAATAAACTTTGATCCATATTTTTACCAGTTTACAACTGCTGCGTTATAAATATCATCAATAATTTGTTCTAAAATCTCTTCAACCAAAGTATTTTCCACATCACTTAATTGTTGAGTACTGTCAAAATCTGCGAAAGCTGAAAAGCTTTTATCAAAATCATTATCCGGTTCTTTCTCATTTGTAAAACGGACTTTAATGGTAACCGTTAAACGGTTGGTCGCAGAAATATCATTAGCAGTAACATCTAAAGCTCTGGTTTGGTAACCTGTAATTTCACCTTCAAAATTCAAATGTCCATCAGCATCAACAATTTCATCTAATGTAGTTTGCCCTCTAAATTTCTCTTTTAAATCTTCCGTAAACTGATTGCTTAAATTTGGATTCACCAAAGGAGCTCTATTTGGAAAAAATTGGACTGAAAATGACTCTACCTCGGGAGATAAAGATCCACCACTAAAATTGTAACCAACTTTAGTAAGTCCACAAGCACTCACTAAAATGCCAATAATTAAGCTTAAAAAAACAGTTTTAATCTTGTTCATATATTGAAAAATAAAAATAACAATAATTTGTGAATATTAATTGATATCGTACTCTTTGATTTTACGATACAAAGTACGTTCCGAGATTCCTAAATCTAAAGCAGCATACTTTCTTTTTCCGTTATGCTTATCCAAAGCCTTTTTAATCATTTCAATCTCTTTATCTTCTAGCGATAGCGACTCTTCAACGAAAACTTCTGTATCTTGAATTACCGAATCATTCGGTGTTGGAATATTCGCAGCAGTCGGAGCTTGATGTTGTAAAATATCATACTCTTGATCTTCATACAACTTCCGAATCAACACAGCATTATCTTTCTGCAAACTAGACGAATCACCACTTGATTGCATCAAATCAAACACTAATTTTTTCAAATCACTCATGTCCTTTTTCATATCGAAAAGCACCTTGTACAGAATTTCTCTTTCCGAAGAAAAAGTTTGATCCTTACTAGAACTATCGGTATAAATTGCAGGTAGCATTTGTTCATCATTCCTTGGCAAATAAGGCTGCAGATTTTCTGCTCCAATTTGTCTTTCTTTTTCAATGATAGAAATTTGCTCTGTTACATTTTTTAACTGACGAATGTTTCCAGGCCATCGGTAAGATTTCAACAATTGCTGAGCAGATTCATCCAATCGTAAAGGTGGCATTCTATATTTCTCCGCAAAATCTTGAGCAAACTTTCTAAATAATAAATAAATATCCTCTTGCCTCTCTCTCAATGGCGGCATCGAAATGGGTACCGTATTTAATCTATAAAATAAATCCTCTCTAAATTTTCCTTCTTTTACTGATTTAGGAATATTCACATTGGTAGCGGCTACTACTCTAACATCCGATTTTATAACTTTTGAAGAACCTACCTTTATAAATTCCCCTGTTTCCAAAACACGTAGCAATCGCACTTGCGTTGATAAAGGAAGTTCGCCAATTTCATCTAAAAAGATAGTTCCTTTGTTGGCCGCTTCAAAGTATCCTTTACGATCAGACAAAGCTCCAGTAAAAGCACCTTTCTCATGCCCAAATAATTCGGAATCTATCGTTCCTTCGGGTATTGCACCACAATTAACCGCAATATAAGGTGCATGTTTCCGTGCACTATATTGATGTATTATTTGTGGAAAAACTTCCTTACCAGTTCCACTTTCTCCTGAAATTAAAACTGATAAATCGGTAGGAGCAACCTGAACAGCTATGTCAATTGATCTGTTTAAAGAATAAGTATTCCCAATAATAGAGAAACGTTGTTTTATTTTTTGTACATCCATCAAAAAACCTGAATTTGATTGTTATGAAAGTGAAAAACATGAAATTTTTTCATGCTACCTGACAAAATTACTACTTTTTCAATGTAGTAAGCAATACTGCTTAAATAATATCATTAAAGATTGTTAATTTCCCGTATCCTTTTTGAGTGTATCGCGT